>JAACEG010000007.1 GCA_011682665.1 Lysobacteraceae bacterium | reverse complement strand
GTCATTCCCGCGAAGGCGGTAATCTCATTTCGCACAATGGACATGAGATTCCCCTTCGTGGGAATGACAGAAGGAAAAGCGGGAATGACAGAAGGGAAAACGGGAATGACAGTAATGATGTGGGAATAGCAGAAGAAAATAAAACGATCTAAACCTTTAAATATTTCTTTATAGCTAAGAAAGAAGATATCATATTTATTAAAATAACAGCCACAAATTCTGAACCAAAAATAAAAAAAAGATTATTTTTAAAATAAGAAATTAAATCAAAATTATATTCTAAAAAGTAATTAAGATGAGGTTGGATAAAATTTAATAATGGATAAAAAAAAGACATTAGAATCAATAAACTAATAAAAGCGTAAAAAAATTCTTCCAGAAGAAAAGGCGCGCGAATAAACCAATCGCTTGCTCCGACTAATCGCATAATTTTTATTTCATTTCTGTGCGTATAAATAGCAATACGCACCGTGTTAAAAACAATTAAAGAAGCAATAAAACTAAAAATGGCAATAATAATAATGCCCATTTTTTTTGTTTTATCTTTTATAAAAGAAATTTTATTTATAAAAATTTTATGATCGTTAAAACCTTTTTTCTTAATAATTTTATTGTATTCATCCTTATTTAATTCATCTAAAATTTTCGGATAATCTTCAGAATTTTTAGCTTTAATAATAAAAAAGTTTGGGAGAGGATTTTTATCTAATATTTCAACTGATGATAATATAGATTGATTATTTTTATATTTTTCTTTTAACCAAACCAAAGCTTCATTTTTATTAACAAAAGTCACCTTTTTGACCTCAGGCAAACTCAGAATTCCAATTCTTGTTTTTAAAATTTGTGATTCATCAACATCCTGTTTAAAATACACAGTCACATCAATCTTATTTTCTATTGATTTAACCAATTGATCAGACACAACATTTAAACTTACTAAAGCTGTCACTGAAAATAATGTAACAACTAACATTGTTATTGTTATTATAGCAAGCCAAAAATTGCGATAAAAATCCTGAAAAGCAAATTGTATAATTCTAAAAAACATAATAAAATTAATTTTCAATCTCTAATTTTCAATTTCTAAACAATTTTTAATTTTTCAATGGCTTAATGTTTTAATAATTGAAAATTAAATCATTGTAAATTTATTGAAAATTGAAAATTGAAAATTATATATGGTATTTCCCTCTTTTCTTATCATCCACGATCCTGCCTCCTTCTAACACAACCACCCTTTTATTTAAGGAATTAACAATATCGTGATTATGCGTTACTAAAATAACCGTTGTGCCAAAATCATTTATTCTCAAAAGCAAATTAACAATTTCCTCCGCGTTAAATGAATCCAGATTTCCAGTCGGTTCATCAGCGATTAAAAGCTTTGGGCGATGCACTAATGACCGCGCTATAACAACTCTTTGTTTTTCACCGCCAGAAAGTTGAAAAGGATAACGATTGCTCTTATCATTAAGCCCGACTATATTTAAAGCTTGCGGGACTGTTTTTTTTATTTTTTTTCGCGGAACTCCGCATACCTCAGAAGCAAAAGCAATATTTTCAAAAATAGTTTTTTGTGGTAAAAGTTTGAAATCCTGAAAAACAACTCCAATCTGTCTCCGCAAAATCGGAATTTTGCTTCTCTTAATATGCGTAATATCCCATCCCCCTACAATAACACGCCCACTGGTAGGCTTCTCCTCGGCAATAAGAAGTTTTACTAAAGTACTTTTCCCTGCTCCACTTTGCCCGACAATAGAAACAAATTCTCTTGGTTTAATATATAAATTAATATCTTCAATCCCAACTATATTCGGCGAATAAATTTTTGTTGTGTTTTCAAATCTAACCATTTTAAATAATTTTTATATTTTTAAATTTATTATAAATAAAAATTATAAAACAAAAAAATAAATAATTTAAAAATTGAAAATTATATCTTATAGTCCTTTAAATACTGGCATACCTGTAGAAGGATTTATAGGGATATAAATTGTTCCTTTGCGATCTTTAAGATTCTTAATATAAAGATAATTTAAATATTTTGTTGTCAAACTTTCATTAATAATTTTTTGCGCATCGCGCTGACCTGCGGCTTCAATTCTTTTTCTTTCAGCTTCTTTCTTTTCTTTTTGTAAAATAAAATCATATTTTTGCGCTTCCTGTTCGGCAGTTAATTTTTCCTGAATAGCGTTAGAAAGTTTTGCTGGCAAATTCACATTTCGCAATAAAACTTCTTCAATAATAATACCACGTTGATTAATATCTTCTTTTAATTTAGCTAAAATTTCTCCAGTAGCTTCTTGTCTTTTTTCTGAATAAATATCTTTAGCTTCATAATTAGCGACAACTTCTCTTATGCCACTCCTAATACTTGGACGAATTATTTTTTCAACATAATCAAGCCCCACATTTTTAAATACATCTGAAGCTTTTTCTTCCTCTAAATGATATAAAACAGTTATATCTAAATCAACTTCTAAGCCCTCTTTAGTTAAAGCTTTAATAGCATCAGCTGATTTAATATACCCCTCGCTCTTAGTAGCACTCATTGTATATTCTTCTGTCCTAATACTCATTTTTGTAACAAGAGCTAAAGGATTTTTAAAATGAAGTCCTGACGACATTTCTTTATCATAAACGTTTCCAAAAAGATGATAAACACCTGTTTCTCCAGCGGGAATAATCACAATAGAAAAAAATCCGAAAATAATTAAAAATAAAATTATTAAAATGATTATACTCCCTTTTCTAAATCGCGCTAAATTAAAATTTGAATTCATATTAATGACATTTTCTCTATTCATAAATTTTTTTTTATTAATAATATTTATAACAAATAAAATAATAATAATAATTAAGAAAGGAAAAATATTTTTCCCTAATATAATAATTAAAATAAAAAAAATTGCTAAAAATATTTGATATACTTTTTGTCGCACAAATTCAATATATAAAATATTATTTACTATCTAAAAAATCAATGTCTAAATATTAAAGAAAAACTAATTGCCATTAATAAAATAATAACAGCTGATATAAAAATTATCGTTATAATTCTATTGGAATTTGAATACTTCATAAATTTACTTTTATATTTTAATTTATAATAACATATATTATCCCAAACAGCAATTTAATTTTTGCGAAAAATTAAGAGATAAAGAAGCAAACCTTAATCCACTGAATTAAAATCTACCGTCCTTGCTCCAACGACAGGCCACCGATGAGGCAATTATCATTATTAAATTTATATTACCATAGCTAATGAAATATAATTTTCAAACATTTCAAAGCCATTCCGTAGCTTTAGCAAAGGATGGCTCGGGGACAGGGATTTGAACCCCGATTTTTTGGACCAGAACCAAATGTCCTACCATTAGACGATCCCCGATCATTCAATCAATAATATCATCTCCGAAGACTTCATTCATCGCTCCCAAAATATTTTTATTCCTATTTTTTGGATTGTTATTGTTTATTTCTCTATCAAAAATAGGATTAATTGTAACCAAAACTCCTATCCTTTCTTTGATTACATTTTCAACAATAATTTTGTTTTTCAGTTCTTTCATTTTTTCTTGATGAAACTTAAACTGAAAAGCAAGAGTCAAAACATTCTTAGAAATCTTTTGCAAAACGCTTGCTTTCAATACAGAAGATAAAGAATTATTATACTTTTTAATTTCGTTTATTATATTTGACCAATTAAATTGAATATCCTGCATTCTAATTTCTTTATTTAGATTATTTATTTCTTTTTTATCTAACAAATTACTTTTGTTTTTTTTATTTAATGATTGATCTTCCTTTTTAAAAAATTTTCGCTTACCCAATTCTTTATCAGAATCTTTGTTCTTTCCATTATTTTCATCTTCTTTTATTTTTGTATTCTTCTCTTTATTATTAAATAATAAACAAACCTCAATTACTGCCATTTCTAATGGTAATTGGATAATTTTTGCGAATTCTATTTCCAATAAACGTTTTTTAAATATTTCAATTATTGAACAAATTTGTTCTTCCTCCAAGCTTTGGCTGAAACTGTTAATTTTTCTTTTGTTTTCATTATCAAATTCCTGGCTAAATTCTTCTAAACTTGGATCAATTTTATATAGCAAAATTTTCCTTAGCAATTCAATAAAACTTTGCGACAACATTTGCAAATCAATGCCTTGTCCTAAAGCTTTATTAATCAATCTAATACTTTCTTTTCTATCGCCTTTAACCAAAAGTTCCATTAAAGAAAAAATTAAACTAATATTTGTCGTCGGCATAATCGCTTCTACCTGTTCTTTAGTTATTCTTTTGTCGTCTAATACTAAAATTTGGCCTAATAAACTCTCAGCGTCCCGCAGACATCCTTCTGAAAGATAAGCGATATTTTTTAAGATATCTATATCAACTTTTATTTTTTCCTTAGCGCATATTTTCTTTAAACATTTTACTGTATCATCAAAAGATATTTTTTTAAAGTCAAGTCTTTGACATCTGGAAATTATAGTTTGTGGAACTTTTTGCGCTTCCGTCGTTGCTAAAATAAAAATTACATTCTTAGGAGGTTCTTCTAAGGTTTTCAATAAAGCATTAAAAGCTGATATTGAAAGCATATGCGCTTCATCAATAATAAAAACCTTATATTTATTTAGGACAGGCGCGGTTCTAGAAACAGAGATAATATTTTCTCGAACATTATCAACGCCTGTGTGCGAAGCAGCGTCAATTTCTATTATATCTAAATCACTCCCCGCATTAATTGATTTACAACTCGCGCATTGATTGCAAGGCTCAAATTCTCCTTCTTTTCTTTTTTCACAATTTAAAGATTTTGCTAAAATTCGCGCTAAAGTTGTTTTACCAATTCCCCGCGGTCCAACAAATAAAAAACTGTGAGCTATTTTCTGCTTCTTAATTTCTTGGGTTAAAATTTTTTTTATAGGCTCTTGCCCAACAACTTCTGAAAAAAACTGAGGTCTATATTTTTGATATAAAGCAGCCATAAAATTGGGATTATTAGAATGATTAGGATAGTTATGATTATTGAAATTATTGTGATAATTTTTAAATTTTTATCCCAAATATCCTAAAAATCACAAAAACTTCACAATAATATTATGATTTTTTTATTATATTTTCAACAGCCGCCCATTGGCTTTTATGATCTTTAGGAATTAAAATAATTATTTCGTCTCCTGGCTCGCCCTTAAAATAAGTAACAGACGATTTCAAAATTTTCCATTTACCATCGTCGTTCATCGCATAATATTGGTTATTGTCTTCATTTTCAACCAAAATACAAAATACTCTTTTTCGTTCAATTGGACCGATTTGTTTATAAATAAAAGTTCCATCAGAGTCAATGATTAACTTCAAAACATCCCCTTCCACTAATTTTGATTTTGAAGCATAATTAGAAGAAATACTATAATGTTTGCCGTCAGGTCCTATCATTTCTTCTCCATTAAAAACTCCTTCTATAATTTTTTGCCCATCTGTTTCTTTTATATTGTTTAGACTAATATTTTCTTTTTCATCTTTTGAAAACTCCACTTCGTTAGATAAAACGCCGATATCTTCTAAATATTTTAATATTTGTTCTATTTGGCTTTTTATTTTCAGAAGTTGAATTCTGACATATTTTATTTTATTATTGAAATTATCATTTTCATCTTGATTATTAGCTTCTTTTTCTATAATTGATAAATCTTCTTCCTTATCCTCTAACTCTTTTTGCTTTCTTGTTAATTTGTCTTCATCTAAATTATTTTCTTCTTCAATTTCTAATTCACTCTCCAAGTCCTGATCTAATTTTTTTTCTTCATTCAAATTTTCTTTTTGATTTTTATTTTGCATATTTTTGTTTTTAAAAAGTTAAAATTATAACTATCCTATAAATAATCTTTTAATTTCTCAATACCTTCTATATCTCTTATCTTTTCTAATGATTTGGCTTCAATTTGCCTAATTCGTTCTCTAGTTACATTAAATTCTTGCCCAACTTCTTCCAAAGTATGAGTGACTCCATCAACTAGACCAAAACGCATTTCTAATATTTTCTTCTCTCTCGGAGATAAATTTTTTATAACATTTACTACATATTTTTTTAATAATTGCAAGCCGGCCGCTCTGTCCGGAGCAACTGTTTTTATATCCTCAATAAAATTTTCTAAAGTGCTATCCTTATCATCATCGCCTACTGATATTTCCAAAGAAATTGTATCTTGAGAAATTTTTATTATATGTCGCACTTTTTCCAAACTTTCTCCCATTTCCGCGGCAATTTCTTCTGGCAAAGGTTCCCTACCAAGCGTTTGAATTAATTGTCTTTGAGCTTGTTTAAAACGATTTATATTTTCTACCATATGGACAGGAATCCTTATGGTCCTTGACTGATCCGCTAAAGAACGAGTAATTGCCTGACGAATCCACCAAGTGGCATAAGTTGAAAATTTATATCCTTTTCTGTATTCAAATTTTTGCACTGCTCGAAAAAGCCCTATATTTCCTTCTTGAACCAAATCTAATAAAGATAATCTTCTCCCTGTAAATTTTTTAGCGATAGAAACAACTAATCTTAGATTCGCTTGCAAAAGCTTCATTTCTGCGGCCGTATCTCCTTTTTCTTTTCTCTTTGATAATTCTATCTCTTCTTCTTTGCTTAAAAGAGGAACTTTTCCTATTTCTCTTAGATACATTTGAATAGAATCAGTTGAGATGATTCCTAAATCAAAACTCTTTTTCCCACTATCTGCTCTAATTTCAGAAAAAATTTTCTTTTTCTCAAAATCATTTCTTAATATACCGCCTGAATTATCAATAATCTTTATCCCAAGTATTTCAATTCTCTCTAAAAAGTCTTCTAAAGAATCAATATAATACTCTATATAAGGAAAAACATAAAATATTTCCTGTTCGGTAATAAAACCTCTATTTTTAACTTTATATAATAATTTATCTATCTCTTCTTGGGCTGGTTTTCTTATCTTAATCTTTGTTTTTCTTTTTTTTTCTTTTTGTTTTTTAAAATTTGTTTTAACAGTTTTTTTCTTAATAGTCTTTCTTTTTTTAACCGCTTGTTTTGTTCCCTCTGCTTTCTTGATTTTAAATTTGCTTCTTAATTTTTTTTTCTTAACAACCTTTTTACTGGCTATTGGTTTAATTTTAATTTTTTTAACAGGATTTGATATTTTAGTTTTTTTAACCTTGGATTTAGGGTTAATTTTAAGTTTTGTTTTTTTAAGCATAAATAAACTTATGTTAATAACAAAAAAATATTCTTGAATTATAATCTAAAAAATCTTTACTTTTATAAATCACTATCAAAATAGCTTTGACCAGCTCTTTTTTCTTCTCTAAATTGTTCTCTTAACGCGCTAAAAATTCTCCAGTCAAAATTTTTATTTTTTTCTTTTATTATATTTTTAATTTTTTTAGCTAATTCAAACCTTAAACCAAAATCAAGATTGTATTCACTAAATATTTTACTGCAATTAAACCAAAAATTTTTTTTATTTTTGCTCGACGCGTTTTTAATTCTTTCCTCAACTTTAGAACTTAATTTTTCTGCGAGCTCATCTATATTTTCTGCTGTTATTTTGATTTCTTTTTCCTCTTTATTTTGCAAATTAATCTTTTCAAATTTTTTCTCCATAAATTATTTCTTCAAATTTATATCATAACAAATTTTTTCTATCCTAATAAGATTATTTTTAGCTTGATCATATTTAACGCGAAGATATCCTATAAGATTAAATTTAATCAATTCATTTATAATTTCATCTATTACTTCTTTAAAATAAAATATCTTCTTATCTTCCCCTAAAGAAGCCAAATTAACGCTTTTTCTGACGATTTCGCCGGTTAAATCACATAAGCCGCCAAAATAACTTTCAAAATTTATTTCTATATCTTTTACCAAATCCAACTTTTTTCCAGTTAAAATCATACTAAAAAATTTTGCTTCTATGAATTCTTCTTGAGCGGCTTTTAAAGATCCTTCGTATAAAAGATAAGAATGTTCTTTAATAAAACGTTGGTTAATACTTTTTAAACCATCTTCGGCTTGTTTTAATAATCTTTGACCGTCTTTCATATCGTCCCTATGAAAAGCAAAAATCGCTTGTTTAGACGCAGATAAAATGTCTCTTGTTTCCTTAATTAAAATACTTCGCGATCTAAAATGCTTTTCATATCTCTCTCTTAAAAATTTTAATAATTGTTTGCTGATCATAAAAATTTTATTTATTTTTTTAAAAAACCTTATTTTTAATTTAACACTTTAAAAAAAATAAGTCCAATACCAATAAAAAAACTTCTATACTATTATATAATATAAAAGCTTTTTTGAATTCTTAAAATTTTATTTTAAGGTTACTTTTGCTCCGGCTTCTTCTAATTTCTTTTTTATTACTTCTGCTTCTTCCTTGGCAACTCCTTCTTTTACAATCTTTGGAGCCGCGTCTACTAAATCTTTCGCATCTTTCAGACCAATTTCGCTAATTTCGCGAATAGCTTTAATAACAGAAATCTTATTTGCGCCTGCTTCTGTTATTTCAATATCAAAAGATGATTTTTCTTCTACCTCTTCTTCAGTATTTTCCGATTGTGCCATCGGCGCCGCCATCATTGGCGCTGAAGCTGAAACTCCAAATTTTTCTTCTAAAATTTTAACAAGCTCTGATAAATCTAAAACACTCATTTTTTCAATTTCTTCAACGATTTTTTTAAATTTTTCCGGAACTTCAACACTAATATCTTTTTCAACTTCTATTTTTTTTTCTGATTTTTTATCCTCCGCAACTTTAGCAGAGGTGGATTTTTCTTCACTCATACATTTTATAATAGTTAACTCAACTTACGCAATTTTTATAACGATTATAGATTATATCAAAATATTATTTGATAAATTATAATTATTTATCCACAAATCTACAAATCTGTTACAAATATAATTTATATTATTCGTAATTTATTTGTAAATTTACAGGAATCTACTGTTATTAAAAAGTTTATTTAAAATAAGGTAATATTTTTAAAATAACTTAAGTGCATAAAATGAGCAATTAATTAATAATTTATTTTTTTTCTTTAATCGCATTTAGAGATTGAACAAGTCCTCTTAAATTTCCTTTTAAAACATTGATAAAGCCACTTACTGGCGCGTTCAAGCCTCCAATCAATTTAGCATATAATTCTTCTCTCCCTGGGATACTGGCTATTTTTTTTATTATTGGCAAACCTACGATTTCATTTTCAAAAATTCCTCCTTTAATAATCATTACTTTATTATCTTTTAAAAATTTCTTAGCTATTTTAGCTCCTGTTATTTCATCATTATAAGAAAAAATTACAGCAACTTCATTTGAGAGAATTTCCTGATCTTTTGTTTTTAAGTCTAGTTTTTTTAAGCTTAGACGTAATAAAGTTTTTTTTACTACTAAATATTCTAAATCATTTTCTCTGCATAAATTTCTTAACTCTTCTGAACTTTTAACATTTAAACCATTAAAGCTAACAAAAACAGCTGCTTTTGATACTTTCAATTTATCAATTATTAAATTTAGAATTTGTTTTTTTTGTTCTTTATTTTTGGGCATACTTTTATAATTTATGCTATCTAACTATTTCAGAAATAAAACCAAAAAAGCAAGATGTTATATTTTTATAATTTTTAAAATTTTCAATTCTCAATTCTCAACCCTGCGTACCGGCAGGCAGATTTTCAATTCACCCTATTAAATAGCAAAGCTAAGCCAAAGGCTTATTTAACAGGGTAAAATTTTCAATTTCCAATTTTTAATTCCTAATTTTTAATTTTAAAAAAACTGCGTAATGATCGCAGAAACTTAAACAAAACAAAAAACAAATTAATGTTTATTATTGACCTAAATAGGAGATTAAGACTAAACGTCACCTATTGTCTGCGGTTATTAATAATTATAATAACAGAAAAAAAATAAAAGTCAAGGAAAATTTAATCTTTCGAAGAAAGCGCTAAAACAATTGCTTTCCCAAAATCTTTTGCTGATAAAGGACCGTTAGCTGTAATAATATTTCTGTCTCTTTCAACATCTGAATCTCCAATAATTGCGCCTTTATCTTTTAAAATGTTTATCGCGCTTTCATAAGAAACCGCTCTTTTTCCTTTTAATAATCCGGCGTTTGCTAAAATTGCAGGAGAAACACAAATCGCCGCTATAATCTTTCCATCAGCATAATAAAAATCTCTGGCAAGACCTGTTAAACGAGGATCGTCAAGAAAATTAATCATACCCGCGCCACCAATAAAAACTAAAGCATCAAAATCAGCAATATTAACATCTTTAATCTGCAAATCAATCTTAACACGAGTCCCCTTGAAGCCAATTGCTTCTCCGCTTTCTAAGGAAACAATTTTTATTTCAGCTCCTTCTTCTTCTAAAATTTTTCTTGGTTCCGAATATTCTTCATCACGAAAATTCTTTTTTGCTAAAACCATTAAAACTTTTTTATTGCTTAATTTTTTATTCTCAAAATTCATATTTTTATAAATTATTTTTTATTACCTTGAATTACAAAATGTCATTGCGAGTGGAGCGAAGCAATGACAACGAAATTAGGTATTTTGTAATTCAAGGTTATTAAGAAAATCAAAATACAAAAATAATGCAAGGAAAAATGTTTAAAATAAAACTTAATTGATTCATTATCTCTTCTTTTCTTATATTTATTAAAATTTCAACATAAAAAAACCTGTATTTTCCAAATCAAAACCTAATGATTTATAAAATCTGCGAGCTTTAACTCTCTTTGGATTGCTTGTTAAGGTAATATAATTAACTTGCTCTTTTTTTGAAGCTTTGATTAATCTCTCTACTAATTTTTTGCCTAAACCCTGTCCTTGATATCCTTTATCAATAACAACATCTTCTATTACTCCTGTCTTTCCTTTTATCGGAGAAAAATAAATAACCAAACTAGCCGTTCCAATTACTTTATTATCCTTTTCTAAAACATAACAATTACAATTGCTATCATTAATTAAAGAATCAATGTCTAAATTTACTTGTTTATTAGTCAATAGTTTAAATAATTTTAAAACTTCGTTTTTATCTTTTTTTTTAATCTCACGAATTCGCATATTCTATTATTTAAAACATTTTTTAATCTTTGTCTCGCTTTCTGTTTTTTTATAAAGTTCTTCATTCTCTGATTACTCTTTTTTAAATTTTAGCACAAAAAATTATAATTCGCAAGGGATATAAAAAATATCTAATTTTTACCGTTTATTAAAAATATTATTTAGCATTCAAAAAAATCAACGCCAACCTAATTTCACTATAAGAAATTTCCTCTTCTAAATATTTAAAAATAGCTCGAAGTTTTATCTGCCTATTTTCCAAAAAATCGTCTTGATTATTTTTCTCTTTAATTTTTTTAATTGCCCTAAAGACCTGTTTCAAAATTTTTTCATTCGGCCTTAAATAAGAAAAATCAAAATCCGGCCACAATTCAAAAATTTTTTGAAGATGGCCGACAATTGTATCTTCAGTTAATTTTCGTTCTTTGGAAATTTCCAAAATTGTCTTCTTTTTAATCAATAATTTTTTTGTAATTTCCAAAGTGTTTTCTTTTTGAAAAATATCTCTTCTCTTCTTTTCCTTTTTACCTAATTTTTTATCTTTTTTGATTTTATTTTGATTAATAGTCCCATTATTTTTTGCAAGAAATTCATCAAACATCGCCTTTCTTTCTT
>JAACEG010000071.1 GCA_011682665.1 Lysobacteraceae bacterium | reverse complement strand
TGGGTAATAGTTCAGACGCTTTTTTAATTTTACGCGCGCAAAATTTAGGTTTATCATTAACTTTAGTTGTGTTAGCCTATGTTCTTTTTAATTTTACTTATGCTGTTTTTTCAACACCAGCTGGTGTTATTTCTGATAAAATTGGACCTAAAAAGGTACTTTTAACTGGCTTTTTACTTTTTTCCATTGTCTATCTTTTTTTCGGTCTAATATTCTCAAGCTTTTACATTTGGTTTCTTTTTCCAATTTATGGAATATATATGGCTTTTACGGAAGGAATAGGGAAGGCTTATATTTCTAATTTAGTTCCTCAGGGGCAAATAGCTACGGCTTTTGGGATCTACCAAACTACAATTGGTTTATGCGCTTTTTTGGCTTCTTTTATTGCTGGATTATTTTGGACTTATGTGAGTGTTAGCGCGCCATTTATTTTTGGAAGCATTATGGCAGTAATTTCAGCTTTTTTATTTGTTATTTTAGAAAAAAATAAAATTTAAATTATGATATATAAGAAATTTATTTTTCATCACATTATTTTTAAATTATTATATTAAAGTGGATTCAAGTTGGAAAGAGAAGCTGAATTATTTCCTCTCTGACATTATTATATTGTTACGACAAGTGGCTATTAACCATTGACAAAATATCAGGAATAGAGTATAAATAAGAATCAAGGTTCTTTAGCATATCGCTGCGCAGTCGCAGAACTTCGCAGAATATACGCAGAATGGCGCAGAAAATATAGAGGATGCGGAAAAATTTTAGAAGTTTCAACTGCTCTAAATAAAGAGGATATTGCTTTGTGATTACAGATAATAAATATTCTTTTTACTTAAAGTAGTTGAAAGAAAAATAAAAAGGAGGATGGAATGAAACCAATAAAAAAAGAAAAAGGAAAAGGAGAAATTTTCAAACCCAATGTTGAATTATTATTAATGTTGGGGGTAGGGAAGGATGAGTGGCAGAATGTGGTAAAAAATCCACGGGCGTTTTCTACAGGCGACCGTAAATTTGAGCCAATGGAAATGGATAATATAAAAAAGGAGAAAGAGTATGAAAAATGAAGGAAAGAAGTGGCAAAAATCGGAAAAGTTTAAAAGAAACCTGTGCACCTATTTTAGGTGGCAGTAGGCAATAAAACTGAGGAAAATTGAGGGGGAAAAGATGAAAAAAAATGAGAAGGAGGGAAAAATGGAGAAATTTATAAATTTTATGATCGCGAGTGCGGTAGTTTTCATAATCTTTTATGTGATAGTATCTTCTTGTTTTACCTCAAAGAAGATAGTGGTCATAAAAGAAGGGGAGGCTATCTCTGACTCTTTTTGTTATCAAGAATTATTAGGGAGGAGTTATTTTGGGGAATTCCGACAGACTGTGTGCCGGACAAAAATAAAATGGCAATGCGGGAGAGAAGAAGTGGATAAATTACCATTCTCTTTATTAAAGGGAGAAAAGGTAAGGTTTTGCAAAGTAATTACTTATTATTTCAACAAAATACGAATTACTGCACATTATGAATATAGGAGGGTAAAATTATGAGTATAGGAGGAATAAATTTTTGAATTTTCAAAGCTTATCGTAAGATAAGCTTTTTCTTTTTTTGAATTTTTTAATCCTAATTCAACGTAAATTTAAGATTGTTTCATTTTGCAAATTAAAAAATATTTTACTCTAATTTTTACACAATATTCTAATATTTTGCAGAATGTTAGAATATACTTTAATACAAATTTATACATTTTGACAAAAAGAGAAAATTTGATAATATATCAATATAGATTGATGAATTTTAATTTTCTATGTCGCATTTGATTATTGTTTCTATATTATTTTTTTTAATCTCGGTTATTTTTTCTATTTTTGGAAAAGGTGGCGGGGAATTGTATTTGCCAGTAATGATTAGTCTATTGCCGATAGCAATCCATGAAGCGGCTGGGATCAGCTTGTTTATTATTTTTGTCCAGAGCATTTCAATGGTGGTAATCTATCATCATAAGCATCGTTTAATAGATTGGAGTCCAGCAATAATTATGGCTTTAATTATTGGTATTTTTGCTTTTGCTGGTGGATATTTTGCTTCCGTAATTTCTCCAATTATTTTGAAGATTCTTTTTGCTACTTTACTAATTTTTTCTTCTTTCTTTTTGTTTATCAACAAGAAAAAAGTAGTTGAAGAAGGGTTTTTTACTTGGAAACGAAATATTGGGAATTTTGAATACGATTGGAATTTGCTTTATACTTTGGTTCCATTGGGAATTATTGCCTTATTAGCTGGTATGGTCGGCATCTCCGGTGGCGGTTTAATTGTTCCTCTTTGTGTTCTCTTGGGCGGAATGCCGTTAAGGATAGCAATGGGAACAAATACATTTCTGGTTTTGGTTTCTTCTTCAACTGGATTTTTAGGGCATTTTGCTAAGGCAGGAATAAATTGGCAGTTAGCTCTAATTTTAGGGATAATGGTTTTGATCGGCTCGCAAATTGGTTCAAGACTACATATTGGAATAAAAGAAAAATATTTAAGAATTGGTTTGTCCTTAATTGAATTTTCAGCTGCTGGCTGGATGATTGTTAAAATTTTTATTTAGTTAATTTATGAAGAACAAAAAAGAAAATATCAATTTATCCATTGATTTTTTAAAGACAATTTCTGAGAGAAATAGGTTCAGAATTTTATATCTTTTAAGAGAGAACAAAAGATGTGTCGGAGAAATCTGTCGGGAATTAGATTTGCCTCAAAATTTGGTTTCACATCATTTGAAAGTTTTGAAAGATTTTGGCTTGATATCATCAGAGCAAGAGGGAGTAAGGATTTTTTATAAAACTAACCCAAAAATTATTAAAAAATATTTGAAATTAGTAGATAAAATATTATGAAAATTGGAAATTGTCCAACAATGGGAAAATATACAGAGGAAATATCTAAAAAATATAGTTTAGATATTGTCAGAAATCGCAGCGCGGCCGAGGTACTTTATAATTTAAGCGCTGGCAATTTTGATATTGGCTTGATTGGCCGAAAAGCCGAGAAAGCCGGGTTTATTGATTATGAAAAAAGATTAAAAGATGTCGGCTATACTTTGATTTATAGAGAAAAATCAACGATTGATTATCGGCAATTAGGAGCGATAACTGTCCATACATATCTTCCAGAGAATATTGTTAAAAATAATTTTCCAGAATTTAGAAATATTATTTACCATCAATCGCTGGAGAAATCTTTAAAAGAAGGAAAAATCAATTTAATTAGCTGGGATGATTGGGACGACAGATTTAATTTATTAATTCCAATAGATGAGTTTGGCAACAAAATTGAAAAATTTAGAACGCCGATTTTATATTCCAAGAATGAGATTATAAAAGAAATGAGCCTGGCTTAAGAAGTAAATTCGTAAAATAAGTTAAATTAAATTAGATAGAGCTTAAACTGATTAAAAATATTATATAAAATATTCTCACATTCTGTAGAACGTTGGAATATACTTTAATAAAATAAGTTATGTGAAATATAGCCAAATTTTTTTTTACTCTTTAAGATTTTTTTGGTAGTATTATTTTAGGTCAAACATAATATAAAGGTAATTAATTATTCTATCTAAAACTTAGCTGGATTCAAGTTTTTAACGCAACAGCATATTGAAAACCTTGTAAAGAGTCTTGCAACAATTTTGGCTGAAATATTAAAACATCCAAAAGTAAAAAAGATTTTATAAATTTGACCTCAAAATCAAAAAAGTTTATAATATAACAATTAGTAGTTAGCTAATTCCCAATGATCAATTTTTAAAAA
>JAACEG010000070.1 GCA_011682665.1 Lysobacteraceae bacterium | reverse complement strand
CCAAATTTTAGCTTTATTTGATATTTGGATTTTGGATTTGATTTGACATTTGACATTTGAATTTTGAAATTAAGAAAAGGATAGCTGGAGGATTCTTAAATTTTTTATTATAAAATTCTCTTTAATCCCCTTTTGACAAGGAGGGGGAACATTTAAATTTTACTTTTTAATTATAATTTTTTACTTTTTCATTTTTAGTTTTTAATTTGAAATATGTTTTTAAAAAAAATAGGGATTGATTTAGGCACAACAAATATTTTGGTTTACGTACCAAAAAGAGGAATTATTATTAATGAGCCTTCTGTAGTCGCTATATCTATCCCTGATAACAAAATTTTAGCCGTAGGTATTGAAGCTAAAGAAATGATCGGTCGGACTCCTGATTCAATCGTCGCTTCCAGACCGTTAAAAGACGGTGTTATTGCTGATTATAAAACAACTGAAATAATGATAAAATATTTTATTAACAAAGCTCTTGGCAATATTCGCTTATTTCGTCCTGAAGTAATGGTCGCTGTCCCTGCTGGTATTACTTCAACGGAAAAAAGAGCTGTTATTGACGCCACTATTGCGGCTGGCGCTAAAGCCGCCTATATTATTAAAGAGCCAATTGTTGCGGCTATTGGAGCAAGTATCCCTATTGGCGCTCCTTCCGGACATATGATTATTGATATTGGAGGCGGAACCTCGGAAATAGCCGTAATATCTTTAGGAGGAATTGTAACTTCAACTTCTGTAAGAATTGGAGGAAATAAATTTGACGCATCTATATTGGAATTTATTAGAAAAAAATATAGTTTAGCCATTGGAGAACGTACGGCAGAAAAAATAAAAATTAATATTGGTTCAGCAATGTATTTAGACAAAAAAATGACAATGAAAGTAAAGGGCAGAGATATGATGGGAGGATTACCAAAAATTGTTTTAGCAAGCTCTGATGACGTAACAGAAGCAATTCAAAATGATTTAGAAGGTATTATTAACGCCACAAAATCTGTCTTGCAAAAAACCCCGCCTGAACTTTCTGCAGATGTTATTGATAAAGGGATTATTTTATCAGGAGGCTCAAGCTTATTACGTAATATAGATAAACTTATCTCACGAACTATTGGAGTGCCTGCTTATGTGGCTGATGATTCTCTTTTATGCGTCGCCAAAGGGACAGGAGTCGCTTTAGAAAACTTAGAACTTTATAAAAGAAGTTTGGCAACAATAAAGTAAATATATGCAGTTATCTATAATTATTGTTAATTGGAATGTTAAAAATTTGATTAAAAAAAGCATTCTTTCTATATTAAATAAAATAAAAAATTTAAACTTTGAAATAATTGTAATAGACAATAATTCAAGAGATGGGAGTAAAGAAATGTTGTTAGAATTGCAAAAACAATATATAAAATTAAAGATTATTTTTAATAATGAAAATAAAGGATTCGCAAAAGCTAATAATCAGGGATTGAAGATAGCTAATGGAAAATATATTTTATTTCTTAATCCTGATACTGAGATTAAAGAAAGTAATTTCAAGAAAATCTTTGATTATATGGAAGCAAACTCAAAAGTCGGCGCTTGCACTGCTCGGCTTTTTTATAATAATAAAAAACAACAACCAAATGTTAAAAAAGACCCTACCCTCTTATCACAATTATTGATTCTTTTAAAATTTCATCATTTTATAAAAACAAAAGCCTTAAAAAAATATTTGGCAAAAGATTTTGATTATTCTAAAAAAGCAGAAGTTAAACAAATTATGGGCGCTTTTATTTTTACGCGGAAAAGTTTAATGGAGGAATTAAAAGGCTGGAGCGAAGATTATTTTGTTTGGTGGGAAGATTTAGACTTATGCCAAAGAATAAGAAAAGCTGGGAAAAAAATTATTTATTTGCCAATCGGCTATATTATTCATTATGAAGGAAAAAGTTTCGCGCAACAGTTCAGCTACAAAAAACAAAAAATATTTAATAAAGGGATGATAACTTATTGGAAAAAATTTTATCCTCTCTGGCAAACTATTATTTTAGAAATGTTTTGTCCTTTAAGTTTATTTCTATCTTTTTGCGTTCAATTATTAAAAACAAAACCGCGAAGCCAATCTAAAATTTAATAACACAGACCTAGCCTCCTCTAGATAGAGGAGGGATCAATTTTATAACTCTCCCCCTTTTAGGGGGAGTTAGAGGGGGTATTATTATTTTATAATTTTTTACCCTTCCTAACCTCCCCTAAAAGGGGAGGAAGCCGTTATTCTTGTTCTCCCCCTTGTAGGGGAAATCTGTTTTTTCGTTCTTCTCCTATTTAGGAGGAGTTATCTGTAAATAAAACCAAATGCAAAAATTATTTCAATTTAATGAAAAATATTTCAAAACAACATTATACTCTATTATTCTAATAGAATTTTTTAGTTTATATGCTTTTATTTTTCCTTTATTAAACAAATTCTTTTTTGCTCTTATTCTTTTGTTTACTTTGCTTTTCTCATATAAAAAATTAGAATATGGAATTTATATTATATTAAGCGAATTGATAATAGCCAGCAAAGGTTATTTATTTTTTTGGGATATTGGCAAACATTCAATCTCTATCAGGGTTGGCTTGTTTATCGTTGTATTTATTGTTTGGGCAACAAAATCAATATTAATTTTTAAAAAAACAAAAAAAATAAAAATAAAAGCTTTAGAATCAAAATTTTCTCTTTATTTTCTGTCTTTATTTGCTTTTTTAATTATTGGTATTTTTTTAGGCATAAAAAATCAGAACTCTTTTTCAAACATATTTTTTGATTCTAACGGCTGGCTTTATTTTTTGTTAATCTTTCCTCTTTTCCAATCAATCAATAAGAAAAATTTTGACAAGCTATTTTCTGTAATATTAGGAGCTAGTAGTGCCTTAATCTTAAAAACAATTATAGTTTTTATTATTTTTTCCAACCATATTATCAGCCTAATGCCAGAAATATACCGTTGGATAAGAATAACCGGTGTTGGTGAAATTACTAATATGGGAAATGGGTTTTTTCGTGTATTTTTCCAATCGCATATTTACGCTGTTTTAGGATTTCTCATTATATTGCCTTTACTGAACAAAAAATTTATACAAAAAAAAGAAAAACTTAAAAATAATTTTTTCCTTTTATTTTTTTCCATAACTTTCGCAATGATTATTCTTATCAGCTTTTCACGAAGTTTTTGGTTAGGAATATTATTCGGAATTTTATTATATTATATTATTTTATTTTTCATTTTTAAAGAAAAAATTAAACTTATTTTTATTAACGTTCTATTAATATTAATAATTTTTATTTCCGCCGGATCTTTAACTATATTATTAACAAAAATCCCATTGCCACAAAAAAATATGCACGTTAATTTCTTTTCGGCCATAAATGAAAGAACAACAAAAATTTCAAATGAATCAGCTCTTGGTAGCCGTTGGAACTTATTACCGCCTTTATTTAATAAAATAAAAAAAAATCCTGTTTTAGGATCAGGATTTGGAACAACAGTAACTTATAAAACAAAAGATCCGCGTGCCTTAAAAAACAATAGTAATGGATTATATACAACTTACGCTTTTGAATGGGGTTATCTTGATATTTGGTTAAAACTTGGCATTATCGGATTATTAATATATTTTTTGCTAATAAAAAAAATTTTAAGGGTAGGCTGGCAAAACAAAAATAATGAAATTATACTTGGAAGTTTAGTTGCTTTTGGATCACTTTTAGCAATCAATTTTTTTACTCCCTATTTAAACCATCCCTTAGGAATTGGTTACATTTTGCTAATAAGCGTTATTTACGAAAAGATTAATAAAACTTAAATTTTT
>JAACEG010000006.1 GCA_011682665.1 Lysobacteraceae bacterium | reverse complement strand
GACAAACTATACATTGGCAAAATTATGGCTGCTACCATAATTCCCACCGCTATCCCCATAATAATCATAATAAACGGTTCCATAATTGTCATAATATTATGCATTGTATTGTCAATTTCCAAAGAATAAAAATCCGCTATCTTTTTCATAACAAATGGAATTTTTCCTGTTTCTTCTCCAATTGATAACATCTGAGAAAACATTGGCGGAACATATTTATCATTAGAAAATTCTCCGGCTATGGCGCGCCCGTCTTTAACTTCCTTAATAGTCCGCGCTATTAAATTTTGATAATGCGAATTATTAACAATATTTAAAACAATATTAAGAGATTTGGAAATAGAAACTCCACCAATCATTAAAGTAATAAAACTGCGGGAAAAACGGACCAAATAAATTTTTTGCAATAAATTTCCAGCAATTGGCAAATTAAGTTTAAAAATATCCCAATACAACTTTCCTTTCTTTGTTTTAATTATAACATTAAAAATAAAAAATATAAACAGCGCACCGATTAAAAGGGTCCACCAAAAATGTATAAAAAAATCACTTGTTCCCATTAAAATTTTAGTTGACATGGGTAATTCTGCCCCACTCTCTTTTAAAACGCCGGCTAACTTTGGAACAACAAAAACCATCATTACTACGCCAACAATTATTAAAGCAGTAAAAATAAAAGCTGGATAAATCATAGCTCCCTTAACTTTTTTTGCCATATCATAACTTTTTTCTTCTTCTTCTGTTAAATAATTCAAAACTTCGTCTAATTTTCCACTTGTTTCCCCAGATCTTATTATATTAACATAAAAATTATTAAAAATATCCGGATGTCTGCCTAAACTATCTGATAATTTACTTCCACCTTCAACATCGTCGGCAATTTCTAAAATAATCCCTTTTAATATTTTATTCTCTACTTGCTTCTCAATGATATGCAAAGACTGGGTTAAAGAAATATTTGCAGAAATCAACACAGAAAGTTCGCGTAAAAAAAACAAAAGATCTTTTAATGGTATTTTATTAAAAAACTTTAAAAAATATTTATCAATAATTTTGATTTTTCTTTCTTTCTTTATGTTAATAATTATTAACTCTCTCTCGCCCAAAATTTTTGAAGCAATATCAATATTCATTGCCTCAATTTTTCCATTAATGTTAGCTCCGTCTTTATTTTTAGCTTTATAATTAAAAATTGGCACAAAATTATATTTTAATTTTAATGTTTTTTAGATAAAACCTTTTTTATTTTTTCAACTATTTCTGACGGAGTAAAATAAACTTTTATCAAATAGTCTTCTACTCCTAAGCTTAAAGCCTTTTCTATGTTTTCCTTTTCGCTTAAATTAGTAAGCAATATAATTAGTATATTTTTGCAATCTCCTGACTTTAATTTTTTTATAACATCAAAACCACTCATCTTAGGTAAAACTAAATCTAATAAAATCAAATCTGGTTTTTTTTCTTTAGCTATTTTAATTCCTTTCTCGCCATCAAAGGCTGAAAATACCTTATAATTCTCATCAGAAAATTTTTTAACATAAAGACCATTTAAAAAGACATCGTCTTCAATAATTAAAATTTTTACTTGCTTATTAAAAGCCATAAAAAATATTTAAGTTAAATTAATTATCTTTAATCGCAAAACTCTCTCTTGCCATTCCCGCTTTTTTGTCATTCCCGCATCTATTTGTCATTCCCGCGAAGGCGGGAATCTCCTGTTTATTCAAAATTTGGGATTCCCGCCTTCGCGGGAATGACAATCGAATATATTTTAAATTCAAAATAACTAATTTTTTGAAACCTTCATTACTTCTTCTAATGTTGTTATTCCACTTAACGCTTTTAAAACACCATCCTGTTTCATTGTAATCATTTTCTGATTTTTCAAATCCTCTTTAATTTTATCATCACTGCCATTATTAGCAATCAGATTTTTTAAATTATCAGTCATTACTAAAATTTCAGATATAACAACGCGCGAACGATAACCAGTATTATTGCATTTTGGGCAACCTTTTGCTCCATAAAAAGTCAAATCCTTAGCTAAAACTTTATTTTTATCAATTTTCAAACCGTAAGATTTAATATAAATATCAGGAGTTTGCTTAAAAGTCTCTAAAGTTTCCTGCTCCAAATTAAATGGCAAACTAATTTTCTTTTTACAAAAAGGACATAATTTTCTCACTAATCTTTGCGCAATAACTATATTAAGGGTAGAACTAAGTAAAAATGGCTCTATTTTCATATCTTTAAGGCGAGTGATTGCTCCATAAGCGCCATTAGTATGTAAAGTTGATAAAACAATATGCCCAGTTAACCCGGCATGAATTGCTAATTCAGCTGTTTCATTATCCCTGATCTCTCCTACCATAATAATGTCAGGATCTTGCCTTAAGATAGAACGCAAGCCAGTTGAAAAAGTAAAACCAACCTCCTCTCTGATTTGCGATTGATTGATACCGTCTAAATGATATTCGACAGGATCTTCTAAAGTAACAATATTAACGCCTTCTTTATTAAGCATATTAAGAAGAGAACATAAAGTAGTCGACTTTCCAGAACCAGTGGGTCCTGTGACTAAAATCATTCCATGAGAAATTTTAATACTATTTTCCAAAATTGAAATATGTTCTTTATTAAATCCTAAATCCTGTAAACTTAACACTCCGCCAGAAGTATCTAAAATTCTCATAACAACTTTTTCTCTTCCCATTAAAGGAAGAACTGAAACTCTAAAATCAATCCCTCTACCATTAATATTAAGATGTATCCTTCCATCTTGAGGTATTCTTGTTTCATCAATTTTCAATCCTGATATAACCTTTATTCTAGAAACTATTGAATCATGAACATAAATAGGTAAAATTAAAGAAGTGTGAAGAATTCCATCAACTCGATAACGAATTCGTGTACTTTTTTTCCAAGGTTCAATATGAATATCAGAAGCCTTACCTTCAACCGCGTGTCTAATAATCACAGAAACTATCTTAGAAATTGGAGCCCCTCTAATAACCTCCTGAGCATTCCCTTCTTCGTCTTCTTCTATGACTCTATCCTTATTAACATTTTTTGCCCTGCCAAGCGCTTCTCTCACCTCAATTCCTATATTCTCATATTTTTTAATTATATTATCAAAACAATCCTTTGATATAATAAAATATTTTATTTTAAGCCTATTTTTTTTAGCTAAAAATTCTATTGATTCAATAGCTTGGAGATTTTGAGGATCAATTATCCCTACTGATATTACTTCATCATTTTTGTCAAAAGGAATAATTTTATAATTTTTTATTACATTGGGCGGTAAAAAATTAAGCACTTCCGGATTTATCGCTTTTTCCGTTAAATTAATATAAGGAATGTTAAAAATTTCTGATTTTATGCGCGCAAATTTTTCAGATTCAATAATTTTTTCGTTAATTAAAAAATCTTCAATTGAAATTCCCCTTTTCTGACTTTCAATTTTTGCTTTATCTAAATTATCAGTTGAAATCAAGCCGTCTTTTATTAATTTATTATATAAAACTTCATTAAAAGGCATTTTTGTTGTTTTTAATGATTAATTTATAAATTATTATTATTTCTAAAAGCATTACTATTTCCTATGTCTTTTCTCTTAATAAAATTAACATTATTATTATTTAATTTTAAAAACACGGAATTTGATAAAATTTCTTTATTAAATGTTGTATTAAAACCTTCTTTTTTAAATAAAATCTTTTTAAAAACATTGCTTGTCGGATCAATAAATCTTTTTTTAAGCTGAGTATAATAAAAAGCAAAAACAAGCACAGCTAAAACGGCTGTTAAAAAAATAATAGTTGAAAAAACAGTCCCTTTTTTACTAATATAATTAGACATAAATAAACGTGATTGATAACTAATTTAACAACAGCTTTAATAATTTTAGTTAAATATCTTGAGCTATAATTTTTTTAAAAATTCAAAATCTAAATATTCCAAATTCAAAATATTTAATCTAAAAAATCGTTTTGTATTTTAGATTTTGAATTTGTAATTTATTTGTTATTTGTAATTTTGAATTTGTGATTTAATTTTTAATTTTATAATATCCTGATTCTCTTGTTTTACTACCAAATTGATTAGATAATATATGTCAGCTATCTGAATTTTCTGTCTTAAAAAAATAACTTATTAAATTAATTGAATAAGAACCGCCAGTAGAAGCCGAATAGTTAATTGAATCAACATCCATTAACAAAAGATTATTATAAAACATATTTAACATTCTTCTATAATCAGCAAAATTTTCTACACCTTCAATGACTATACTTACATTAACCTTATTTATAAAATCAGGCATTTTCTCTTTATTCTTATCTAAATTATTTATTTCATTTTTTTTATTTTCTGGAGATAAGCTGATTTTGTCTAATATAAATCCATTTTTTTTTATCAAACTTTCCATTTGGGCAAATAATTGCGGATAATCTAACTTATCAGGAAACATTAAATTTACAGTTTTTTTATCTTCGTCGCTTATACTTTCATATTCCTCTATGAAACTTTTAATTTTATTAAAATATTCTATATTTTGCTCATAAGTTTCTGTTCTTTGAGAAACACCGCTATTTTCAATCCTGTTTATCTTGTTCTGTTTTGGTTTTAAAAAAATAAAATAAAAACCTATAAAAAAAATAATAACTATTAAAAATAAAAAATAATTAAAATATTTAATAAAAAATTTTAATAATTTACTTTTTATATTGGAATCTTCTAAGAGCATAAAAAAAATTAAACTAATTTTATCTAGCGCTTTCAATATTCAACAGCTTTGCTATTGCGATGAATAGTTTTAAATAATCTTCCTGTATATTTCAAATAATAGACTTGTTGCGTAATTAGTTTTGTAACGAAATTTTCAGATTTTGAGGCAAATTTTTCAAATAATTTTTTTAGCCTACCCTAAGGTAAGGTAAAAAAATTTGAAGAAAATTTGACCGAAATATGGAAATTGCAGTAGAAATTAATTACGCAACAGGTCTAATAAGTAGAAGAGCGTTGGATTTATCCTTCATCATAATCTTTATAAAAAAAAGCGTTTTTATTTATTTTTAATACTATGTTAAATTTAACTATTTTCATTTTGTTATTATCTTCTCCCTCACTATTTAATTCAGCTGTATCTATTTTTACTGATTTAATCAAATCTTTATTATTTTGAAAAACCAATAATTGTTCTGAAATTTTTTTAAAACTGTTTGTTTCCGCTGAAATAAAAACATTACCATTATAATCAACGCTTATATTTTTATAATAAACATCCGGCAATGTAATTTTTTCAAGAGTATCAAAAAAATTATTCCAAGAAATGTGTTTGCTTAATAAATAACTAATCGCTTTTAATTTTTTTTGAAAATTCAAAGCCTCTTTCTTTTTTATTTCATAAAAATCTATGTCTTTTTTTAAACTTTGTAATTTTTTTTCTGCCCTAACGGATTTTTCTATAACTAAATACTGATACCAATTAACCAACATATATATAGAGAAAATAATAATTAAAGAAAAAAATAAAACAAAAATAATAGACAAAGACATTTCTTTAATTTTTAATTTAGCCGAAGCAATTAATTCTCCATCTATGAAATCTATTTCAGTCTTTTTATGAAAAAAATTTCTAATTCTGTGTTTCTTTTTACTTTTAGCTAAAATATTTAACTTTTTCTCTTTTGTTTTATTATTATTTTTCTCTTTATTCTTTACTTGAATTTTATTAATTTTAGAACTATCTTTTTTATTATTTTTTTCTTTTTTTTCTCCAAACAGTTTTTGCCAAAAAGATTCTTTCTTATAATTATTCTTTTTTTTTTCAATAATTTTCTTTTTTGTTTTCTTTTTTGATTCTTGAAACGCCTTATTATCTTCGTTTGAAAAGATCTTTTTTTCTTTAATTTTTCCTTTTTGCCAAAAAGATTTTTCTTCTGATGTTTTTTCAGTGCCATTTCTGTCAAATTTTTTACGATTTTTATCAAAATCATTAAACTGTGTTTTTAGATTGTTTGTTTGAAAATTCTCTGTTGTTTTTTTGCCTAAAAACCATTGCCAAAAAGATTGTTTTTTAATAGCAGGCTTTGTTGCTAAATCATTTTTTTTACTATTAGTTTTAGTCGCTGCCGTTGCTGAATTAAATATTTCTTTTTTTGCGTCTGATTTAATATCTTTTTTATTTTTTAAAAAATCAGTTATTTCTTTTCTTTTTTTTTCTTCTAAAAATTTTTCTTTTTCTTCATTGATAAGTTTACTATTTTTTTCTTTTTTTTTATTAAAAAAAAGGGGATAAAAAAAGTTAGAAAAAAAATTACCTTTACTTTTTTCAGTATGTTTTACTTTTAATTTATTTTTTGGAACACGCAATTCAATATTTTTAATCATTTTTTTTCTTTTTTGTATTTCTTCTTTTTCTTTTTCTTGAAAATTTTTAGGCAGTAAATTTATTGGCATAAATAATTTTTAATTTTTAATTTTCAACCAATTTTCAATGATTCAATTTTCAAACAATAAAAAATTGTTAATTTTTTTAAATAGGGGCTGGTGACGAGAGCGTTTTCGTAACGACCCCAGTTAGCCAGCCGGCAACGGGGTAAAAATTTTTAGGTTTTGAGACAAATTTTTTAAATATTTTTTTTAGCCTACCCTAAGGTAAGGTAAAAAAATTTGAAGAAAATTTGACCAAAAGATGAAAATCGCAGTAGAAACGGCTCTCGTCACCAGCTCCTACATAAAAAATAATAATTTCAAAATTGAAAATTAAATCATTGATTGAAAATTGAAAATTGAAAATTTGTTGTAATTTTTATACTATCTCTCTCATTGCCAAACCTACGGAAACTGACAATTTAGATCCAATCTCCTCAATAATAGATTTCAAATCATCAGGATAGATTACTCTAGCCATAGGATCTCCGATATAAACTTTTTTATTTAATTTCTTAGATAAATACTCGGGCAAATAAGTAAGAGAAGATGATCCACCAGTTAAAATTATTTTTTCTATATTATTATTTCCTGATTCATTAAAATTCAATTGATTTTTAAAAAAATCAATTGTATATTTTATTTCATCCACAATAGGAACCATAGTGCTTTCTATTGATTTAAAGATTGAACTATCTGCTTGTCCTTCCGCATTAATCCCAATATCAAATTTGAATTGTTCCGCTCTTTCAAACGCGACATTCAAATTTTGGCTAATTTCGCTGGTAACATTTTTTCCGCCCAATTCAATACTCCTATTTATAATAACTGAACCATTCTTTACTAAGGAAATATTTGTTGAAGCTGCTCCCATATCAACAATAATTAAAGTTGACTTATCATTCCCGACCAATGCTCTAATTAAAGCGAAAATTTCAGTTTCCAAACTTAACAAATTCAAATTAGCTCTTTGAAAAATATCAATATATTTTGTAACTAAATTTTTAGGCGCTCCTGTTAAAAGAATTTTAATATCCTCATTTTTTTTTTGATTATTAGACAATGAATTTTTTATATCTTTTTTATTATTATCTTTTTTTTCTTCATTTGCTTCTTTTTTGATTCTTTTAAAAAAACCTTTAAACTTGGAAGATTGCGTATTTGAATCTTCATTGAGCACATACCAATCCAAAATAATATCCTCAAAAGGCATTGGGATAATCTTTTTTGCCTCCCAAAGGACAGCGGAAGATAAGTCTTTTTTACTCATTCTTGGCATACTAATAACAGAAGAAAAAACAGAAAAGGTAGGTAAAGCCGTAATTACTTTATTGCTACTCACTTGCGCTTCATTGCATAACTGTTTTAAAATCCTTACAATTTCTCTTCTAGCCGCTTCAGAATCATCTTTAATAATATCAATTGATTGCTCTGTAAAACCATAAGTAAGCAAATGAGGAACTCCATTATTATTTGCTAATTCCACTAATTTAACGCTGGAAGTTCCTAGATTGATTCCTAAATAACTATAATCTGAACTAAATAAACTCATAAATTATTTTTATTAAAATACTTATTTTCTAAAAATAAACCAATCTTAAATTAAAAACTTTTAAAATATTATTAAAATATTTATTTTTGTTTATTATAGCAAACTCTTAAATTATTTACAAATTTTAATCTTTTTTTTCAAATTAAGCAATCTATCTGTTTTAATTTTTGCTTCTTGTTCAAGAAAAAATTTATTGATTCCAGGAATAGCTTTTAGCCAATTTTTAATCAATTTTATAATATTTTTGACTTTAACTTTTGTTCTTTGTAATAATAGAGATATTTTCAAAGCGGTTTCTTCCCCTTTCTTTTTAACCTCTAATTGTTTTTTAGAAGGCAATCCATTATAAATATTTTCTAAACCTTGGCTTAAAATATTTTCTATCTCAATAAGATTGGTTGTCTTTTGCAAAGGATGCTGATTTATTGGGACTTTTGCTAAAACATTTTGCAAAGAACCTTCCTCGGAAACCTCTTCTTTAGTTAATTTATTATCTATATCTTTTTCAAACTTCTGTTCTTTTTTTTCTCTTTCATACCTAATCTTATCTTCATCTGATATCTTTTCCCTATCTTCTACTTTTTTATAAAATATTTTTTTTGGTTCTTCTGGCATAAAATACAAATTTGAAACTTAAAATGTAAAACAATAATGTAAGATACAAAATTTTTAAAGCGCCAAGTTCCTACCTCGCCGGCAAGTAGGCAAAGTTACAAATCACAAATATCAGCTAAGCTAAAGGCTGCTTAGTCTCTGATTGGGATTCAAAATTTCAATTTTCCCCAAAGTAAAATAAGTTCCCTACGGGGCAAGTAAAATTTAAAGTTTCTGAATTATATTATTTTAAATTATGTTTAAATGTTTATATGTTTGTATAATTTTATTATAACACTTTTTTTAAAAAAAATGAATAATATTCTTTCACTTTGAAAAAACAAATTTATAATCCTAAAATTAAAAAATTATATTATATTGCAAAATAAATTTATTTTATATATAATAACAATAATTAATCTATTTTATATGACGCGATTTGACAAACTTTTAAAAACAATTAAAAAAAATAATCCTAATAGTGATTTAGATATGGTTAGATTAGCTTATGATTTTGCTAAAAAAGCGCATCAGGGACAGAAACGAATGTCAGGCGAACCATATATTTACCATTCTTTGGCAACAGCGCAAACCTTAGCCGAGATTAAAACAGATATAGCCACTATAATCGCCGGAATTTTGCATGATGTACCAGAAGATACTGATGTCAAACTTGAAGAAATTAAAAAAAATTTTGGGGGAGAAATAGAAAAGTTAGTGGAAGGAATAACAAAATTAGGTAAAGTCAAATATCGCGGAATTGATAGATATGTTGAAAACTTAAAAAAAATGTTCATTGCCGCAGCGCAAGATCCAAGAGTAATGGTTATAAAATTTGCTGATCGTTTGCATAATCTTAAAACTCTAAATTATCTTCCGGAACATAAACAAAAAAGGATTGTTGAGGAAACTTTAAAAATTTACGCGCCCATTGCCGGTCTGCTTGGAGTATGGCGATTAAGATGGCAACTTGAAGATTTATGTTTTAAATATTTAGATAATAAAAATTATAAAAAATTAAAAGAAAAATATGAGATAAAGCAACAAAAAGAAAGAACTAGATTAATTAATAAAGTTAAAAAAATAATTTCTAAAGAAACTAAAAAAGATAATATAGAATATGAGATAAACGGCCGTTTTAAGCATCTCTACAGTATTTGGCAAAAAATGCAAAATAAGCAAAAAAAATTTAATGAAATCTATGATGTTTTTGCTATGAGAATTTTGGTCAATTCTATCTCAGATTGTTATAAAATGTTAGGTGTAATTCATACGCTTTGGAAACCTAAAAAGGGACGGTTTAAAGATTTTATTTCTACTCCAAAACCCAATGGCTATAGAGCTCTACATACTACTGTTTTTGGTCCAGAAAAAAAATTAATAGAATTTCAAATTAGAACAAAACAAATGCATGAAGAAGCAATTTTCGGGATAGCTTCTCATTGGCGATACAAAAATCCCACTCAACCTTATTCAAAATGGATGGATGACGTCCTTAGAATCCAAAGAAACGCAAAAAACAGTAAAGATTATATGAAAAAATTAAAATTTGATATTTTTAATGATAGAATCTTTGTTTTTACTCCTAAGGGAGATGTGGTTGATTTGCCGATTGGTGCAACTCCTGTTGATTTTGCTTATCAGGTACATACGGAGATAGGCAATAAATGTGTTAACGCCATTGTTAATGAAAAAATTGAGAGATTAGATACAAAATTAAAAAATGGGGATTTAGTGGAAATCATCACTGAAAAAAATCGCAAAGGACCAAATATAGATTGGTTAAAATTTGTTAAAACATCAATAGCAAAAAATAATATTAAAAAATATGCGAAAAACCAAGGTATATTTTCTACGCTTATCAGTAAAATTAAACATTAGTCATAATTACCAGTCAATTTGGCAATAACTTTAATAATCTCAGTTAAATATTTTGAATTATAATTTTTTAATTAATAAATTACAATTTCAAAATCACAAATCACAAATAAGCACCAATGTTTAAAATCCAAAATCCAAAACAATATAATTTAAAAATTTTGAATTTTTCCTGCTCCATAGGGAATTTATTTTCCTTCGGAAAAAATTAAAATTTTGAATTTATTTAGAATTTGTAATTTTGCCGGCCGACCGGAGAGACAGGAATTTAGCGCTTTTTAAAAATATTATTGAAATTCAAAACTAAATTATGTATAAACCAGATTAATTTGCATGTATTATTCTTTTAACAATATTATCAAGTTCTTCTAATGAATAAAAATCAATAATAATTTGTCCTGTTTTATTTCTTTTTTTAATAGATACTTTAGTGCCAAGTGCCTGCTCTATTCTTTCTTCTTTATCTAGAATAATTGGATCTTTTTTTATAACTCTGGAATGGCTTTTTACTAAAATTTTTCTTGATTCATCTTCAATATTATGAGCTGTCAATCCTTGGCTAATTATTTTTTTAAATAATCTTTTTTGATCTTTTTCAGGAAGAGAAACTAAAGATCTTGACTGGCTGGAACCAATTTTTCCAGCGATAATCGCTTTTTGAATTTCATTCGGCAAATTTAAAAGTCGCAAACTATTTGTAATAAAAGAACGGCTTTTATTCACCTGTTTTGAAATTTGCTTATGCGTCATCTTAAATTCCTTAGACAACTTTTCAAAAGCTTTCGCCTCTTCTAAAGAATTTAAATCTGACCGTTGAATATTTTCTAATAAAGCGATTTGCAATTTATGATAATTATCAACATTCTTTATAATTACAGGAACTTTTTCTAATCCCGCCTTTTTAGAAGCTCTTAATCTTCTTTCTCCGGCGATTAATTCATATCTCCCCTGCTCTGGTTCATTCACTAATAATGGTTGTAAAATTCCGTGTTTTTTAATTGAAGCGCTTAAATCAGACAAAGATTCTTCAGTAAAATATTCTCTTGGTTGATAGGGATTTGCGTCTATTAAATTAATATTAATATACAAAATTCCTCCTTCCTTTGCTTTATTATTTTTATCCTCTAAATCTTCAATATTTTGTTTTTTGGGAATAAGAGAACTAAGCCCTCTTCCTAATCCTATTTTTTTCATATTTTTATTTTATTATTCTTCCCCTTGTAAGGGGAGTTTTTATTTTATAATCCCCCCCTGATAAAGGGAGTTTTTATTTTATAGTCCCTCTGATAAAGGGAATTTTTATTTTATAGTTCTCCCCCTATTTTAGGGGACATCTTTTTTTATTCTCCCCCTTATAGGGGAAGTTAGAGGGGGTATTTTAATTTTCAATTATCAATTTTTTACCCCACCTAGCCTCCCCTAAAAGGGGAGG
>JAACEG010000069.1 GCA_011682665.1 Lysobacteraceae bacterium | reverse complement strand
AACACTATTAATAAACTCTTCTTTTTGTAAATTAATTTTAGCTTATTTTTTAATATCTATACCATATTTATATGTCAACATTGACAAATAATAAAAAAAATTAATATAAATTAAATAGAAAAATTCTGTTTTATGCTCATTGACAATTAAATCAAGAGAGGTGTTAAGTTATGATTAAATCAGTAAAAAATCGGGACACAGGACTTACTAATTATTAATGATGATATTTGCCGAAACACAAAATGTGCAAAAGGTGAAAGATGAGATACATAGGTAACACCTCCAATTTGCCTAAATTAAAGAAAAAAGGCAAAATAGAGAAATAATATTAATCTATATATCTCTATACATCGTAAAACAAAACAAAAAATATTTAAAATGAATGGCCGTATTTTAAATTTGAACCAATCAAGCTTCTCTCTAAGTATGAACCTTGGCGCAGGGTGGCTAAAATATTAAAAATATCAAAGACAGGAGAAAAAAGATTAAATTGGATTATATATTATTTTGAAAAATCAGAATTAAACGCCTCTAAAACAGCTCGGTATTTTGGCATATCAAGAAAAACATTTTATAAGTGGTTTAAGCTCTTTGACGAGAACAATCTATACATGCTTCATTTATTAGAAGACAAATCAAAGGCTCCAAATCATGTCAGGGAAAAAGAGGTTACGCAATTAGAAACAAGCAGAATTATCAAAATTAGGGAACAACATATGAAATGAGGCAAAATGAAATTTAAAAAAATATATAAAAAAGAATTTAAAGAGGAGATAAGCTCCTGGAAAATACAATATATTATTAAACAATACAAACTATTCATTAACCTTGATAAAACAGCTAAAATAGCCAAAAAACGCAATAAAACAAAGAATAGTAGGAACAAAAAGAAAAAAACCATTGAATTAATATTAAGGTTGCCACAGTACAAGAAAAAGGCAGGTTATATTATTTGTCTTGATACTATTGAGATAAGGTGGAATGGATTAAAAAGATATATTTTCACTTGCATAGACAAATATGGAAAAATGGCTTATGCTAGAATGTATAAAAATAAAAATTCTTTAAATGGCAAAGACTTTCTTTATCGCCTTTACTATCTTTTAGATGGAAATGTTCCAAAGGTTGGACACGACAATGGATCAGAATTTAAAAAATATTTTGAAAGCGCTTGCCAAGAATTAAATATTGAACAATATTACTCCAGAGTAAGAACTCCAAAAGACAATCCTGACAATGAACGATTTAACCAAACCATACAAAGCGAATTTATTGCTCTTGGAAACTTTAATAGTGATCCTGAAATATTTAGCCCAAAACTTACCGAGTGGCTGATTGAATACAATTTTGAAAGACCCCACGAAACCTTAAATTACAAAACACCGGCTAAAGCATCTAATGTCTTACCTATGTGGTCATCCTGTACAAAAACTTTACAAACTCAAAAAAATGGTGTATTATAAAATAAAACAAAAATAAAAGTCTAATTAGAATTTTTAAAAATAGGTCCTTTTAAAAAATGAATAAGGAGGTAACAGCCATGTTTAGTGAAGAAATTAATGTCATTTTAGCTAGAAAAGAGCCGATTATTGGTGATAAAAAAATAATGTTCTCATTCAATGGTGATTTTATGTCAATTTCAGAAGATGAAATTTGTGGATATAAAAATATTAAATTGTTCACCACTGATGAACTTATTAAAAACTCATTAGCAACCCCTGCTTTTGTACAGATACAAATAACTAACCGATGTAATATGCGCTGTGAGCATTGTTATGTTTCACCTGATAAATCAACATTATCAGAAATGAATAATAGACAAATAATGGGGCTATTAGATAGATTGCAGAGAAAAGGAGTGTTAATAATCCAATGGGTCGGGGGAGAAGTGTTTGTAAAAAAAGGATTTGTTAATCTTATTCGTTATGCTAATAGACTTGGTTTTGAGCAGTCTATTTTATCAAATGGCATTTTTTTTGGCAAAACAAAAAATATTAAATTAGTAGAAGAGATTTGGAAATATTGTTATGGAATTCAAATATCTGTTAATAGTTATGGTGATAAATATAATTTATTTACCGGAGGTAAAAAATTTTGGAATTCTTTAGTCTCTGGTATAAAATTATTATCTAAAACAAAGCCGATTGATGCTAAACTCTATACAGCAACTATTGCTAGAAAAGAAAATCTAAAACAATTAGAAAATATAGTAATTAAATTCGGTGACTATGTGGATTTTTTTAGAGTTGGGAAAGAAATTCCAATGGGCAGATCTTCTATAAGTCAAGAGGATAGCATAGAAGCATTAAAGTTATCATGGCCTATTATAAATAATTTACGGAAGAAATATGGCGTTATGATTACTCATCCTTTTGATAAATATGATTTTGACCAAAATGAAATTTTACCTTCAGTGTTTAAAACTGATAGTGGCGCAAGAATATTTATGTATATCTCTGTTACTGGCGATTGTTATCCTTTTCCTTTACTACTTAAGTTCCCTGAATATAATGGTGGAAATATTTTTAAAAAGAGTATTTTGGAAATATGGAAATCTGAAGCTTTCTCAATGTATAGAAATGTGACAAGAAGCGATACAGGATGTGGTAATTGTAATAAAGTTTGTCAATTACAATCAAGATACCATTTTATTTATAACGGAAAGGTACATTTATATGAAAAACCCTTTCCACATCATGGCTGCCCAATAGGGCAAAGATTCAATAATTAAAATAAAGGAGGTGATTAAATTGAAAAAGAAAATCGCGAAAAAAGCAATTTTGGTTTTTGGGCTAAATGTTAGATCTTCGGGTCTAACAGGCGATTAGTATTGTCAATTTTGTCTAGTGCCAATAAATCCTAAATAAATTTATTGGCACTTTTTTAATTTATATAGTATAATTTTTCATATGAATTACATAAAGGCAAAAGATATTTTAAATATAGCTAATAAAAATTTGAAAGCGCCGTCAATAGTTTATATTTTATTTTCAAGAAAATTTTTTTTAAAAATAAAATATAAATTTAAATTAAAGGAACATAAATTCACCAGGGGTAGGCTTTATATAGAAAAAAATTATCATTTTGCTGTTATTGTAAATCCTGGCGTAGGATTATCTTCATCACTTATGCTGGCTGAAGAATTGTCAGAAATGGGGGTAAAAAAAGTTATAGCTATTGGCATTGCGGGAGCAATAAATGCAGAGTTAAAGATTACTGATATTTTTTTAATTAAGTCTGTTTTTTCGCCAATAAGTTTATCTCAAATTTATAAAAATTATAAACCAGAGCTTTTCTTATCTAAAAAATTAAATAAAAGAATTTTAAAAATAATTCCTAATTTAAAGCAAGCTAAAAGCATTTCAGCGTTGACAATATATGAAGAAAAAGATAGTTTGATTTCAGGTTTCTTAAAAAAGGATATCTCGCTGATAGAAATGGAAGCTTTTTATTTAGCTATAGTGTTTGATAAAAACAAAGTTGAATTTTCTGAAATAGTAGGAATTGTAGATATTTCAAAAGATAAACAATGGATTTTTAATACAACCAATAAAGAAAAAGTTTATAAAAAGCTTGCAGATATTTTTTTAAAATTAGTTCAATCCAATAGGGCTTTAAAGAAAGGGAATTAAGCTTTTTAATTTTTTTGAAACAAAATTGGGTTACTATGTTTAAGCAGAAAAAGGCAATGATTATCAAGGTAATAGCAAAATAGCTATTACCCTTATTTTTTATCTAAAAATTAACTTTTTCAACTATTTTTTACGGCAAGCTCCTTGATTACCTTGAATTACGAAATAGCTTCTACTGTGGCTTTCGCTCTGGCGCGATTTCATCTTTCAGGCTAAGGGAGCGGGATACGAACCAGAGTCGCTTTAGCGGAGTGAATTCGGGTAAGCTTCAAGGCGC
>JAACEG010000068.1 GCA_011682665.1 Lysobacteraceae bacterium | reverse complement strand
TTTCTACTGCAATTTTCATCTTTTGGTCAAATTTTCTAAAATTTTTTTGGTTTAGATAGAGACAGACCGCAAAAATTTTTATAACAAATAAATGTTAACAATATTTCTTCATACTTACCATCCAAGTCCGATCATATTTTCTCTCGGCTATTTTCAATTTTATTGGTATGGCTTTTTTATCAGTTTATCCATAGTTATTGGAATAATTATTGGAGAAAAATTAGCCAAAAAATATAAAATAGAACAACAAAGAATTTTTGATCTCGCTATTTATATAATTATTTTTGGTCTTTTGGGCGCGAGAATTTATCATATATTAATGGAACTAAATTATTATATCCAGCACCCTTTAGATGTTTTTAAATTTTGGCAAGGAGGATTAGCAATTCATGGCGCAATTATTGGCGGAATTATCGCTGGCTATTTTTATTCTAAAAAATACAAAATGAGCTTTTGGTTGAATGCTGATATCATTGCTGTTTCTTTAGCCTTAGGACAGGCGATCGGACGTTGGGGAAACTATTTTAATCAAGAATTATTTGGTTTTCCAACAAATTTGCCTTGGGGAATTCCTATAGATAGTTTTAATAGATTGTTTTCTCCTTACAAAAATTTTGAATATTTTCATCCAGCATTCTTATATGAATCTATTTTGAATTTTTTAAATTTTCTTTTTTTACTTTTTTTACATAAGAAAAAAATAGCTAATAACCATCTCGTCGGCAGACAGGCAAAAACAAAAATATTATCTGATGGCAACATTTTTCTGATTTATATTTTAAATTATTCTCTGATTCGTTTTGTAATGGAATTTATCAGATCGGATGAAACAGCTCTTATCTTTGGATTTCGTTTTCCACAAATTTTAAGCGCCTTGCTTTTTATTTTTATTGTGATATTATTAAAAATAAGAATAAGAAAATAATCATGCTTGTCGTGTCAAAAAAATCCAAGCGATTTATCTATTTTTATTACTCTTAATTTTAGATACAGACTTTTATTAAGTCTTTTTTAATAATATATGAAATTATTGGTGATAACGCGAAAAGTTGATAGAGATGATTGGCTGGCAGGATTTACTTATAATTGGATTGATAAAATTAGTCAGAGAATAGAAAAATTGGATGTAATCTGTTTAGAAAAAGGGAACGTTGAAGGACTTGGTAAAAATGTAAAAATTTTTTCAGTAAGAAGCCAAAAAAAAGTAAACAATATTATAATCCGCAAGATTAAAGATTTTATAATTTTTCAAAAATTAGTTTTGCAAAATATTAGAGAAGTTGATGGTGTTTTTTGTCATATGAATCCAGAGTACACTATTGCTGTTTATCCGTTGGCTAAAATTTTTAACAAAAAAATTGTCAGTTGGTACGCGCATAAACAGGTTACTTTCAGAGTGAAATTAATGGAAAAAATTACTGATAAAATTTTAACGCCTTCTAAAAAGTCTTTTCGTTTACCAAGCAAAAAAATTGTTATTACTGGTCATGGAATTGACATTGAAAAATTCAGGCCCCAAGAAAAAAATTCAAAAGAAAAATTTATAATAATATCAGTCGGCAGAATTTCACCAACAAAAGATTTAGAAACTCTTATTAAGGCTGTTGATATTATAGTTAATAATTTTAAAAATAAAAATATTGTTGTAAAAATAATCGGCGCCCCAGGATTGACAAATCATAAAACTTATTATAATTCTTTGCAAAAAATGGTAAAAATAATGAATCTTTCTGAATATGTATTTTTTTTAGGGGCAATAGCAAATAAAAATATTCCGCAAATGTTGGCAGAATCGGATTTATTTGTTAATTTAAGCAATACCGGCAGTGTTGATAAAGCAGTTTTAGAGGCAATGTCTTGTGGTCTTCCTATTTTAACTAGTAATGAAGCTTTTATTGATATCCTTGATAAAAAGCAAATAATAAAACAGAATGATTTTAAAATGCTTGCAAGGAATATAATGGAAGTTAGGAATAAAAATAAGGAAGAAAAAAAGGAGATTGGAATTAAAATGAGAAAAATTGTAAAGGAAAGTCATAATTTAAATAATTTAGCAAAAAAAGTAATAGAACAATTTTATTAAAAATTTACTTGCCAAAAATTTTTGTTTGTTGTTTAATAAAATAATGATTATCTGTCATTCCCGCGAATGCGGGAATCCCATGTTTGTTGCGTGAAACGAGATTCCCGCCTGCGCGGGAATGACAGATAAATGCGGGGATGACAATTGATGTATTTTATAATTCAAAGAAATTAATTTTAAAATATGCCAAAGAAAAAAGTACTTTTGATAGAAGATGATGAAATGCTTCTTGATATGTATAATTTAAAATTTTTAGAATCAGGATTTGATGTGGTTAAGGCGAGGAATGGATTAGATGGTTATGAATCAGCAAAAAAAAATAATCCTGATATTATTTTATTAGATATAATTCTTCCCCAAATGGACGGTTTTGCTGTGATGGAAAAGTTGAAACAGAATAAAAATACAAAAAATATTCCTGTATTTTTTCTTACTAATTTAAAACAGGAAGAAGATGTGGAACGAGGAAAAAAATTAGGAGCTGCGGGATATTTAGTGAAAGCCACATTAACGCCGACGCAAATATTGAAAAAAGTAAAAGAATTTTTAAAAGTTAAATAATAATTTTATGAGTCATCCCAAAAAAGAGCAAACATTGATCATTATTAAACCCGATGGTATTCAACGAACATTAATTGGCGAAATAATTAAACGTTATGAAAGAACAGGATTAAAACTTATTGCCTTAAAAATGCTCATTGCCAAAACGGAGACCATTAGAAAACATTATACCATAGATCCTGAATGGATAATTAAAGTTGGGGAAAAATCAATTCTTTCTTATGAGAAAAAAGGGTTAAAAGCTCCTTATAGCGACCCAGAGAAAGTCGGCAATAAAGTTTTAAAAAATTTACAAGGATATATGACTTCTGGACCGATTATTCTTATGGTTTGGGAAGGAAATCAAGCAGTTGGAATTGTCCGCAAAATTACTGGGGGGACAGAACCGTTAGTCTCTGACGTTGGAACAATTAGAGGAGACTTTACAGTTGACTCTTATCAAATTGCCGATACAGATGATAGGCCTATTAGAAATTTAATTCATGCATCAGGAACTGTGGACGAAGCGCAAAAAGAAATCGCTCTTTGGTTTTTGAAAGAAGAGTTGTTGAATTATCGTCTAATCCAAGAGCAGATTCTTTATGATGTTAATATGGATGGCGTAAAAGAATAAAATTTGACAAAATTTTTATTTTATTTTATATTAAATTTAATAAAAATTTATTAACCGCTTATGATTTTTAAAACAGAAAAAATAGTTTAATTTTAGTGTCTGTGTTGTTAGTCGTTTTTTCGGCGGTTGATATTTTAATATGATTTTAAGAAATATTAAAATAAAAAAGCCACCTAAAAAGGCGGCTTTTTGAGCTATAAGAAATAGAAAAATAAAAAATAAATTGATATAACAAAAAGGAGGTGTTATGGTGGGATCTGCTGGAACTGTTGGAGAAAATTTTGTTTGGAAATTTCATGAATTGGCAAAAAAGAAAGGAGAAATAAAAAACAAATTATCAGAAACATTTGACGGTATAAAAAAAAGAAAGCTGGAGTACCAGCTTAAAAGTATAGAAACAAGGATAAAAAAAATAACAGGGCATGTAATACAATAAAAATAAGATTCTAGCTACCGCGCTGGGATTTTATCAGGGACAACCCACCCATGGTTGTCCCATTTTTTTATCTTGACTTTTTTGAAAAATAGTTTATGTTTTATATAGGGGCTGGTGACGAGAGCCGTTTCTACTGCAATCTTCATCTTTTGGAAATTTTCTTCAAATTTTTTTACCTTACCTTAGGGTAAGCTAAAAAAATTATTTAAAAAATTTGTCTCAAAATCTAAAAATTTCGTTACGAAAAGGCTCTCGTCACCAGCCCCTATATAACAAAAAAAAGGAGGTTTTGCGCGATGGTAATATCTGTTCCTTTAAAATTTTCGCCAAAAACAGAAATAAGAAGATATTTACAGAAAAAATATGGCAATGACGTTGGGATAAAGTGGATTTCTTGTGTTAGCAAACCAATAGGAAATTTTGCGGAATTTATTATTTTCTTTTTTCAAGACAGATATAACTTTGAAAGAAAAGTATCAGCTTTAGTTACGAGAAGCACGATACTTTTTGAGGAAATAGAGATAATGCATTAACAGAGCGGGTTGATAAACAGATCAGCCCGCTCTGTAAATTTTATTTGTTTAATTTATAGTTTTTTATCACTTTTTTCATATTTTCAATAAATTTTTGTTTTGAAAAAAGTTTGGCGTGAATTTCGCAATCAAAACGCATTTTTAATGCTCTATCAGGAGTCATTTTTTTTACCGCGTCCATAATATCGTTAATATTGAAATCAGGCTTTAATAAAAAGCCTGTTTTTTGATGGATAATTGTTTCTTTTATGCCTCCTTCGTTAACCCCAATAACTGGTTTGCCAGCCATCATTGATTCAACTGGGCTCATTCCAAAATCTTCTCTGATCGGAATATAAATAGTAGCAAGGCAATTACCTAATAGTTCTAATAATTTTTTATCAGAAATCCATCCTAATATTTTAATATTATTGCAATTTTTGGCTATTTTTTTAATTTTTTTCAATTCCGGACCACCAGAAGCGACGATTA
>JAACEG010000005.1 GCA_011682665.1 Lysobacteraceae bacterium | reverse complement strand
AAAGGGGGTGAAAAAAATGAACAAATTAATAAAGACTCTTATGGTTTCTTCCGTAGCGTCTTACGCTTTGGTTTACGGTACTACAGCTTCAGCAGCAATTTCACATTGGGGATCAAGCTGCAAGCCAAGTGGCGTCCCTACCGATATTAGATTAGCAATTATGAATGTTACCAATTGGATCTTGGGATTTATCGCTATTGTCGCTACGCTGGTAATTATTTACGGCGGTGTTCAATATCTTACCTCGGGAGGGAATGAAGATACTGTCGCCAACGCTAAAAAAACTATTTCTTACGGAATTATCGGTATTGTGATCAGCGGACTTGCTTACGCCATGGTTATTGTTGTTTCTACCGTTATCTTAACATCAAAATAAAACTACCACGTTTTATTCAAAAAGAGAGGCAAACGCCTCTCTTTTTTTGACTTATCGCAATTATTAATACTTTGCAAGGAATAAAAGGATATCTTCCCAATTTTGAAAGAGCGAAAGAGATATTAAAAACATTCCTAAAAATTATTTTTCTTTTACTGATTTAAAAAAAATATCCAATCTCAGCGATGAAAGTTTAAAAGTGGCAATCAGCAGAATGATAAAAAGCGGAAAAATAATCAGGCTAACCAAAGGAATTTATACATTGGATGTTTCCAAAATCAACTGGGGAAACTTTGCCGTGGAAATGTATTCTCCCAGCTATCTGTCTTTTGAGTGGGTTTTGGCAAAATATAATATCCTAAGCCAAAAGCCCATAAATTTAACTTTAGCTGCCAGCAAGCGAAGCAAAAAGATTATCACTCCTCAAAATATTATAATCTACCATCATCTCCAACCAAAACTATTTTGGGGATTTGTTAAAGAAGAAAACTATTTAATAGCCGAACCGGAAAAAGCGTTTCTGGATCTAGCCTACCTATCACTCAACGGCTACGCCAAATTTGATCTTGAGGAAATGAATTTGGAATTGTTGGATAAAGTTAAATTGAGAGAATATTTAAGAAAGATAAACTATCGGAAGTTAAATAGGCTCTGCTGAAATTTATAATATAACCCGATAATTTTGAAAGTCGGATTGTTGTTTTGTGGGATAAAAATAGAATTTGTTATAGACTTATTTTATTGTGTAAAATTGACTTTTTGCCCGCAATTTGATATGCTTTAAATATGGAAAATGTTAAAAATACAAAAAAGCTGCGAGAAATTGCGGAAAAATATAATCTAAAATTGCTTTTACTATTCGGCTCAAGAGCAGGCAGTAAAAAATTTCTCCACAAAGAAAGCGACTTTGATGTTGCTTATTTGCCTAAAAAGGATTTAGATTTAACAGAAGAGGCAAAACTAATCTGCGATTTAATGCCGGTTTTTAGAAGCGAAAGAATTGATTTGGTGAATCTAAAAAAAGCTTTACCGTTGCTATTTTACGCTGTTTTCCAAAACTGCCAAATTTTGTATGCTGACAATCCTCTTCTTTTTTATTATCTTAGATCTTACGCTTTCAAAAAGTATATTGAAACCAAGCCATTATATCAAGAAAGAGCCGAGAAAATTAATATACTAATTAAAAATTTATGACTTTTGAAAAAACATTTGTTAAACAAAAATTAGATCGAATCATTGATTATCTAGCGGAAACAGAAGACTTATTTAAATTATCAGACAAAGAAATTAAAAAGGATTTTACCAAGTTTCATACCGCCGAAAGACTGCTTCAGCTGATAGTTGACGAAATAATTGACATTAATCAGCATTTTATTAAAGAGCTAGATCTAAAAACTCCGGAAGATTTTCAAAGCACTTTTTATATTTTAGGAGAAAACAAAATTCTGCCTTTAGAGTTCGCGCAAAAAATAGCGCCAGTAGTCGGAATGAGAAATAGGATCGTTCATCGTTATGAAAAACTGGATAAAAATTTATTTATTGAAAAATTTAGAAAAAACATTTCCGATTTTAAGACATATTTGAAAATAATCAATGATTTTACAGAAACAAAAAATTGAAGCAAGCGATAAATCTATTTACAGCACAATCCGATGATTTTGAAAGTCGGGTTGTTGTTTTATGGGGTGAAATTGGGAACTGTTTTTGCTATCGTTTTAACGATGTAAAAACACATTTCCACCCTGAAAACCATTCACAGATGATTTTCAGAGAAAAGATTTATAAATTGAAAAGCTGTTTTTGAGAGAAATCAGCAGAGCCTAAATAACATAATTGTTAACTATCCAAGAGAGGAATAATCAGTAAAAAATCACCAGCCCCTATTTATAAGTTATCTAAATCTAAACACTTTAAATAATAACAGAAAATAAAAAATTATTCCAACGGGAATTAAAATAAAAACGCTAAAAATTGTTTTTAGAAAAATCAAAACCGCCAGCATCAAAAAAGACGCTAGGAGCGGTTTTTTTAGATATTTGTAAAACTTGATTTTTACCACTTCTTTACTTAGAGCAAAATACATATAAATAAAAACTAAAAATTGGGTTATCACTGTGGCAGCCGCCGCGCCGTAGAGAGAAAATTTTGCGATAAGCGTAAAATTCAAGATTATATTAATGACTGATCCCATGGCAACTCCGTACAAAAATTTATTTTGCTTATTACACATAACCAAAGTATTTCCATAGCAGGCGTTAATAAAAACAATAACCTGTGACCAAATTAAAATCTGAAAAGCGAGAATAGCCCGCGTGTATTCGCTCCCGAAAATAAAATTGATAATTTCCGGCGCAAGAATTGTCCCGCCAATTCCCATTGGAACGGCAATTGCTATCATTGCTTTGTTCATCTTTTTCAGAAGGAGTGATAATTGCTTGGTGTCTTTTTTGAAAAAATAAGCGATTTTTGGAGAGAAGACAATTAAGGCGATCATATAAAACATTGATAATCCGTAGACAATCCGCTGGGCGGCGCTGTAATAGCCCAGTTCGGTTTTGGTGGAAATAACCCCGATCATTATCTGGTCTATATAATAATAGATTGAAATAAAAACCGCCGAAAAAACCAGCGGCAAACTTTCTTTCAAAATAGATTTTATTTCCTTAAAATCTAAACTATATTTTTTAAACAATCTCTCCCTTAAAAATCTTTTCGCCAAGATAACCGAATTTAAAATTAGGACAATTATTCCGACGGCGATATATCCGTAAAAAATTTCTTTCAAATCGGCGCCGCGCTTCGCAATCAAAAACCCAATCACTAAAGCCAGCAGTAATCCCTCAAATATCTTGCTAGCCGCCTCCCACTGCATCTTCTCAAAAGCGCGGAAGAATGCCCGGAAAAATTCCGAGAAAGTGTTTATGATTACGCTAATACCGGCTAGATAAATTAAAATTTTGGTTGACTCTTCTAGAGATATTAACTGAACGCTGAATACGATTAACAAAAATGTAATTATTCCCAGTATCGTTTTAACAAATAGAATATTGCTAAAATACTTTTTGGCTTGAGATTTATCGCGAGCGACATTTCTTAAAATTAAAGTAGGAAATCCGAAGTCGGCTAAAAACGCAAAAATAGCGGCAAAACTTAAGGCGAAAGAAAAAAGACCAAACCCCGTCGCTCCCAGTTCTCTGGCAAGGAGTATCTGAATTAAAAACCGAACTCCATTCTTGAAAAACTCGGCTATAGACAGCCAGAAAGTATTTTTGAATAAAGTTTGTCTAATGGTGTTGTTTTGAGCTAGATAATATTTTAGTTTTTCTACAAGAATCATAAATTTTCCTTTTACTGTAATTGGCTTTTATGCCAGTCATAAGCGCTTTTTATAATTTCCTTTATATCCCTCTCCGGCTCCCATCCTAATATTTTTTTCGCTTTGAAATAATTTGCTACCAAAACAATTGGATCACCACTTCTCCTATTTTCAATTCTAATTTTAAAGTCACTGTTATTAATTTTTTTTACTAGATCAACTATTTCACTAACACTTTTTCCTAAGCCAGAACCGAGGTTAATTATTTGGCTTTTCTCGTTTTTCTTTAGATAATTAAAAGACAGCAAGTGAGCTTTTGATATGTCGGTAATGTGAACATAATCTCTAATTGCCGTACCATCTTTTGTTGGATAATTGTTTCCAAAAACTGTTAGATATTCTTTTTCTTTTAGTGCGGTTTTTATAGCTAAGGGAATTAAATGAGTTTCATTTTTACGCTTTTCTCCAACACCATAATCTGCTCCAGCGGCGTTAAAATAACGCAAAGAAACAAATTTGATATTGTAAATTCTATCATACCAATCAAGCATCTCTTCTATTATTTTTTTTGTTTGCCCATAAACATTATTGGGCGATAAGGGACATTCTTCATTTACTGAATATTTTTGGGGATTGCCATAAACTGCCGCGCTTGAAGAAAAAATTAAACACTTAACATTAAATTTAACCATTGTTTCTAAAAGATTTACAGTAGAAATAATATTGTTATTAAAATATTTTCCAGGTATTTTCATAGATTCCTGTACCGAAGAATAAGCGGCCAAATGAAAAACAGCGTCAATTTTGCTTTCGCTAAATATTTTTTCTACCTCTTTTTTATTTCTCAAATCATTTATATGCAGTTTTGCTTTTTGAGGAACTAGGCTTTTATTTCCTAACTCTAAATTATCCAAAACAACAACTTGATGGTTGTTTAATAGTAGATAGTTTGCTAAATTGGTACCTATGTATCCCGCTCCACCTGTAATTAAAAATTTCATATTATTGTAATTATATTTTTACTTTTTCAAAAGAACTTAGAAGATTCTCATATTGTCTTGCTATGTCTTCCCATAGTATTTTTGAAAAATCGTGTTTATTGATTTTTTTTCTAAAAAAATTGTAAGTATCTAAATTTATCATCTTTTCAACTACTTCAACCCACTCTGAGATATTGTGAGCGTCTTTTATTATATATCCAAAGTCATTGTGATTTTCTATTTCATTTGTTTTACATATTTTACTTACAATTATAGGAAGTCCGTTACCTAACGCTTCCAGAATAACAAGAGGAAATCCTTCATAGCGGCTTGGAAATAATAAAAAATCCGATTTTTGATAATAGAAATCCATTTTTTCAGGAGAAATCCTACCTATATATTTAAGATAGTGAGGAACTTTTTCTTTTTTATGGTATTTGTAAAAATCAGAAAATCCGACAATATTTAAATTTAAAGATAGCCCTTTTTTGTTTATTTGTTCCACAACTTTTATCGCTATATCAAGTCCCTTACAAAAAACCGCCGATCCAACAATAATCGCGTCAAATTTACTGCTCAATTTACGCTTGAAATTTTTAATTTTCTCGCAACGCTTTATGCCATTATGAATAACAACGCCATTTTCTTGACTTATTTTGTAGTTTTCTGCATAGTAATTTTGAAAATACTCGCTGATAAAAACAAATTTATCCGCGCCTTTAACGGCTATTTTTTCTATTAAAAAAATATACCACCCAAAAAATAAAAGATAAAATTTCAATAGAAGATATCTTAAAAGAGATATTCCGACAAATTGCTTTGAATATCTTTCAAAATATGATCCGTGCACAGTAAGAATGATTTTAATTTTTTTAATTTTCTTTTTGAAAATACCGGTAAAAAATAAATACTCGGTGCCGTGAACATTGATCACATCCTTATCATTCGCATTACATTTTAAAAACCGGTAAATTTTATAAGAGTAACTAAGACGCGAGAGTAACAAAATTCTATCTAAAAAGTTATATCTTTTTGTTTTTAAATTAACGCATTTTATTCCACAAAAGCAAAAATTTTCAGATTCATTTAAGTCGTTGCAAATCAATAATATTTTTTTCTTAAAAGGATCTGAAAAATTTATAACTAAATTTTTTATCACTTGCTCTACTCCTTCACCTCTTTTAGGTGAATTATTTAAAATAATGTAAATCATAAATGCTTTTGCTTCACTAGTTATAATAGTTATAAAGAAAACAAAACAGTAATGCCTGTCTACTTGACGACAGTAATTCTAATCTGGCGGTTCTTTCTAACAATACTCCAAATTTTACATAAAAAATGGTAAAGAGGATAAGGCAATATTTTAAAAAAGAGTTTGCTACCAGGAATCCAAACATGAGTAATCATTTTAATTTCCTGCACTTTTCTGCCAATTAAAGTAGTTTTCATTGTAATAAGTTTTCATGTTACAATTTAATATATGCCAGCAAAGGATTAATAAATTTTAACCTCATAATATCTCCCAAAAATCTCACTATTCTTACAAGAACAAAAAACAAAATGCGAATTTTTGGAAAATTATAGTTTTTATTTAAATACAAATAATGATTTTTAAAAATCATTATTTTTCTTTTTAATAAACTTTGCATTGCCACCTTTTTTTGTCCACCGCATCGCGCAAAATCATTTCTGTGAATAATTTTTAAAACATCTCCGCAGTAATATATTTTATAACCCGATTTCACAATTCTGAAATACAAATCAGATTCGTCTCTGTAAGTATTGCCATAAAATAATTTTTCGTCCTCCTGAAATTTATTGAAAATTTTCTTTTTTATAAAGCTGGAAGCGTGAGTATTTGAAACATATCTAGAATATTCCTGATTGGGATCTAGATAAATTTCCCCACTCAAAACACCAATGCGAACAAAATCATTTTTTGGATTTTTATAATAACCGGTTTTTATTATTTCCCGCCTTTTGGGACTAACCACCGCGATATTGTTATCTATACCGCAAATAACATTTTTTGATTTTTCCAAAAAATCAACATCGTCAATTTGAACATCATCTTCAACGATCCACAACCATTCTCCTTTAGCCAAAGCCGCTCCTTTGTTTCTGCTTGTAGGCGCTCCTTTATTGTTATCGCTTTTTATGTATTTCAATTTACCACCGCATCTTTTAAAAGTTTTTTTAAACTCGCCATTTTTAAAATATTCTTTTGTGCCATCAGAGCTTCCGTCGTCAATAATAATTAATTCATAGTCTAAAAACCCTTGCTTTTCCAAACCGGGCAGAAAAATTTTTTTAAGAGAATAAAGACGATTATAAGTGGGTAAAATTATACTAAAGAACAGTTTATTCATATTTCCGCAATGCCATTAATTTATAAAATTTTTTGTATTTTTCTGCCAATACTTTCAGAGAAAATCTATTTTTCACATAATCTCGGCTGCTTGAAAAACTTCCGCCATCATCCAATTTTTTTCTAGCCATTTTTATTTTATCAACGAAATCGTCAACATTGTTAATCTCACATAAATATCCATTTTTTTCATCTTTTATTATTTCTCTTAAAGCAGAATAATCAGTAATAACTACTGGCTTTCCACAAGCCATCACTTCAACTACACAATAACCGAATCCTTCTAATCTTGAAGGAAATAACAAGATCTCGCATTTGTTATATTCTTCTAAAAGTTGTTTATCATTTAACTTCCCAAGAGAAATCATGTTCCTCGCTTTTAATTTTTTGGGAATTTTAGTCCTTTTGCCTGAAGTAAAATACAATTCATAATCATCGCCTAATCCTTTCATAATTTTAGGCAGTAGATCAACTCCTTTTCTCTTAATAAGATTTCCGACAAACAAAATTCTTGTTTTTTTATTTTTATTGTCACCGCAATTAATCGGTCTAAAAAAATCCGTATCAATGCCATTATAGATTACTTTTATATTTTTCTTCAATTTAAAATAATTGACAACGCTACTTTTAGTACATCTACTTACCGCAACTATTTTATCAGCCATTAATAAAGATTTTTTAAAATTCGGTTTAATCCAAAGATAATAAAAGATTTTTTGCGCTATGCTTGTATATTTCTGAAATTCTTTGTCAAAGGGATTATGATGAATCGTAATAATTAATAGTTTATTTTTTTGTCTAAACCACCATCCAAACTCCGCATTAGTATGAATTATATCATACTTGCTAAAATCTATTTTTTTATATTTCAAATATATCGGAATTAAAAAAAATACTTTTTCAAAAATATGGGGAATGAAAATTAAATCGGATTTAATGTCAGTGTATTTGTCCAAACCCTGTTTTAAAAGTTTATAATACACATCAGACCCGGAACCTCCTTTGATTGAAATTAATAAAATTCTCATTATAAATCCTTAATCAAATCATAATACCTCTCCGCCGAAATATCCCATGTAAATCTATTTTTTACAAACTCATATCCATCTCCTGCCAGTTTTTTCCTCTTATTTTCATCTTCAATTAACTCAATAATTTTCTCGGCAAACAGCTCCATGCTTTTTACATCAACTTGTATCCCCGTTTTTTCATTTTTTATTATGTCGGAAATAGCTTTAAGATCAGAACTGATGACACAGCACTTGCATAACAGCGCTTCCGCAAAAGTCAGACCGAACCCTTCGCTATCGCCGTTTTTGGCGGTAATGCTCGGACCTAAAAATATATCAGCAGTGGCGTAATATCTCGGCAGTTTGTTATTGAGAACGCCCCCCGCGAAAATTATACTATTTTCTAAATTTAGTTTTTTAACTTGTTTTTTTAATTCATTTTCCAAAGGTCCCTTGCCGACAATTATAAATTTCACGTCGGGATGTTTTTTCAAAACTATTGGCATTGCCGCAATAGCGTATTTTATCCCCTTTTTTTCAACCAACCGTCCGACAAAGAGCAAGAACGGACCTGTTATATTATACTTCTTTTTTATATTCTTGTCATATTCATCAGGGCTGAAAATTTTCTCGTCAACTCCCATCGGCGCAATTTTAAGATTTGTAAGTCCCTTCCTAATTTTTGTCATCCCGACCGAGCGACGATAGGAGCGAGCGGAGGGATCTGTAAGCAAATAAAATAAGTTTCTAAAATTATTTTTTAAAAGCAAGTATAGCATGTTTGCAGATTCCTCCACTCCGCTCACTCGTACCTCGTTCGCTTTAGTCGGAATGACAAAAATTTTCTCCACTTCTCTTTTAATTTCCTTGCTGACAACCGTGATTTCATCCACATTATCTAATGTCCATTTTTTTATTTTTGTAAAAAACCAATCTCTCAAACTAAAAATATCCCCGCCATGAACAGTGCAAATTATTTTTAAATCTTTTTTTCTGAATAATCTTTTATAAAGAACGGCTAGAAATCCCTGCGGGATAATCCAGTGCGCGTGAATAATGTCTATTTTTTCCTTTTTTATTAGTTTTACTAAACTTAAAAAAGAAAATAAGAAAAAAAGCGGGACTTGAAAAATAAGCAACTTATTTTTCTTGATATTCGGCAAAATTGCCCCGGCGCGAAGAGCGGTAAAGCCGTATTTATAACGGTGTATTTTTAAATTATCTCTTTCTTCATATTCCTTGGAATTTTTCACATAAGGCGTGGAAACAATTATTTCCAAATCATTTTTTTTTATCAATCTTTTTGACAATTCATAAACAAAGGGCGGAGTAGAATCGTTTTTCAAAAAACTGGGAAAAGTGGTTGTTGTCACTAAAATTCTTTTTTTGGAATTCATCTTTAATTTTTTTAAAACCCGCATGTTTGCAAAATTCTTGAATTATTTTTTAAATTTACCCGCTTTCAATACCCCACCTAGCCTCCCCTAAAAGGAGAGGAACAGTCCTCCCCTTTTTAGGGAAAGTTAGAGGGAGTATTTTGCAAACGTGTAAGTTATATTATCCTCTTAATCTTAGACCCGCCATCTTTTTTTTCTCCTGAAATCTTTACAAACATCTCTCCTATCAATCCCAGAGAAATAAGTTGAACGCCGACCATAATCAATAAAATTCCGGCAATTAGCAATGGCAATTTACCTTGGATGCTTCCGGAGGAAAATTTTAGAAAAGTAATATATAATCCGATGGTAAATCCCGTTCCCAAAGCTATAAATCCGAAAGCGCCGAAGAAATGGGCGGGTCTTTTAAAATATCTGGTCAGAATTATTACAGTCAGTAAATCCAGAAATCCGTTTAGAAATCTGATCGGTCCGTATTTTGATCTGCCGTATTTTCTTTTGCGGTGATGAACGGAAATTTCAGTTATTCTGTATCCCCGATTGCCGACCATTACGGGAATATATCTGTGCAGTTGCCCGTACAGATCAAGCTCTTTCGCAATCTCGCTTTTATACGCTTTAAATCCGCAATTGAAATCATGCAGTTTTATTTTGGAAAATAGCGAGGTTGTAAAATTATAGAATTTAGAACTGTTGTTTTTTATGAAAGAGTCTTTGCGATTTTGCTTCCAGCCGGAGACAAGATCATAACCCTCGTTTATTTTCGCGATAAAACGCGGAATTTCTTTCGGATCATCCTGCAAATCAGCATCCATTGTAATAATAATTTTCCCCTGCGCCTGTCCAAACCCGACTTTTAACGCGGTCGCCTTGCCAAAATTAACTTTAAAGCAAATTCCTATTATATGTTCTCTGTCGCTATCACATAAATTGCTTATAACTTTCTGCGTATTATCGCTACTTCCATCGTCAATAATTATTATTTCATAATCACTCGTAACGCTTTTCATTACTTCAGCTATTTCACCGCGCAGAACAGACAAACTCTCCGCTTCGTTCAGAGCTGGAATTACTATTGATATTTCTTTTTGATTTTGATTATTATCACTCATTATTTAAAATTTTAAATACTTTAACCGGCTTTACCGAATTATCTTCATAAAAAAGCTCTACATCCTTAAAATATCTATCTAAATTCGCCATTTCTTTATAATTATCCCTTATTCCAAGCCATCTTCTGTCAATTACAATATAACTGACATTCCGCGCTTTGGCAAACCTAAGAATATTTTCCGGATTGGTGTACGGGATGGGAACGCTTCTTTTTTTACTTCCCGCGTAAAAAGCGGCAAACGGTTTTCTTGACATTACAATTGATCTTTCCGGGTCATAATTTGGGCTATTTTTCAAATATTCTCCGACCAATTTATGTTCAAGCGGATAATCCGGCATATAATACAAACTATTTATATAAATAGCAATAAAATTGCAAAAAACTAAAAATATTACCATAAACTTCAAAATTCTCAAAAACAGCGCGCTTGAAAATTTAAAACCTTTGATATTCAATATTGCTCTGCTTTTTACAGACAGCCCGAGAGAAGAAAGCAAAATTATAAAAACCGTTACTTGAAGCAAATATCGGCTTTCAAGATGAAAGAATGGAAACAGCAGCAAAAAAATAGCCGGAAACAGAAACAATATAAATATTTTTTTAAACGATTTTTTTGCTTTGAATGAAAAAATAAAAAGCGCGATAATCGGAATTAAAAAAATACCAAAAGAATATTCGCTGAACAATACTTTAATTTCAGACCAAAATCCTTTTGTGTATCTTTTTAAAAATTCATTTGGATTATTAAGGACAGTTTCTTTTACACCGATATTCGCGAATTCTTTAGGCAATTTTATGGAGTTTGTTTCTTCGTCATAGTTTGAAAAAGTTTTTTCGTAAAAGTTAACATTACTTTTACTCATATTGTCCATATTTTTTCCGCCAAGAATTATTCCCGTGATCAAATTTGGTTTTGCCTTTGCCGTCAAGCATAATCTCCCGGTATTTTGATAAAGAAAATAAAGATAAGGAGCGGCAATAATGGAAAAAGCAAAGATAATAATTAACGATCCGACAAACGCTTTTTTAAATTTTAAATTACGCGACTTTTGAAATAAAAAAATAGCGGCTAGCAATAAAAATATTATTCCCTCGGGACGAATTAAATAAGTTATGCCAATTGATAATCCCAGTAATATCGCCAAAGAAATTTTATAATTTTTTATTAACCTTAAATATAAATAAATTACCGTTAAAACAAAAAATATATACAACGACTCCGACCATGTCTCTTGAGAAATTAGAATAAACGGGTGGAGCGTCGTCGCGAAAAAGGAAGCGAGTAAACCGGTTTTTTTACTATAAAGTTCTCTTCCGACCAGATAAAAAAGATAGATAGATAAAAAACCGGCGATGAACGAAACAAACCTTGCGGAAAAAACAAGGTTGTTGAAAAAAATATCGGTTATTCCGACAGCCAGCGAGTATCCCGGTGGAAAAATTAATTGCGGACTGCCAAAAAGTTCATATTTCCCTGTTTCAACCAGATTTTTCCCTGATAAAAGATAGTTTACTCCATCAGTCGTCACAAATCCTTCTTGAGAAAAAAAATAAAATCTGGAAAAAAACGC
>JAACEG010000067.1 GCA_011682665.1 Lysobacteraceae bacterium | reverse complement strand
TTATCAGAAATCCATCCTAATATTTTAATATTATTGCAATTTTTGGCTATTTTTTTAATTTTTTTCAATTCCGGACCACCAGAAGCGACGATTAATTTTTTATCAGGTATTTTAACAAAGGCTTTTACAATTTTGTCTACTTGTTTCACATCATAAAGTCGCGCCCAAGAAAAATAATAATCGCCTTGTTTTATCCATTTAAAATCCAAAGTATCGCACGGCGGATAAATAACTATAGAATTCATTCCTAAATATTTTTTAATTCTATTTTGGACATTTTTTGAATTAGCAATAAGAACATCCATTTTTTTGATGGCATGTTCAAAACGCCAACGGTTTAATTTAACAAATATTTTAAATAATTGTTGTTTTAAAAATCTATAATCATTGAGTCTTTTTTGATAATTATCATAAAGATGTCGGGGGGGAGTGTGAATATAGGCAATATTTAATTTTCCTTTAGCATTATAAATAGAGCTTACACAGTCGCCACTATAAATTATAATATCATAATTCTTTAAAAATTTAGTTTTTAAAAAAAAAGATAACTGCACTTTTATGTGTCTTATTCCTGGTATCTGAGAAAAAAATCCTTCTTTAGCAAATTTAATAGTTTTTAAGCCATAATTTCGCGGATCAAAAGTATCTTTGGCGATAAAAGTAGTGGCAATATCAGCTTTTAACGCTTTTGCTAAAGTTATTACCAAACGTTCCCCTCCGCCTTTATATAGAAAATAGTCTTGTAGGATTATAATTTTTTTATTTTTTTCTTTTATCATTTTTTACAAAAATTAAATATAATTTTCCATCAGTAAAAAACAAATCGCCTGAAAAATTACTTCCAATTTTTGGATTAACAAATTGCTGTTTTTTAGCGCTTGCTAACATTCCCGTATTTTGCAGGCTATTTAATAAAAACTCTCGCTCTTTATCTATGTTTGGATTGATTTTATGTGTTACTCCCCATTTAATATTATTGTCAAAACTGGCAGTTCCAACATAGATATTTTTTTTATTTTGAGTAATATAATTTGTTTTCCAAAAACGAGCATGGTGTCTTGTGCGAATGCTTTTTGAATGAGTCGCTTTTTCAAAGCCAAAATTATGTACTTCTGAATTCCAAAAATCAGGAGTTATTGGCGCTTTAGGATAAAACTTTTTCCATAAAAGTGCTTTGGCTGATTTTACAACACTAAAAATATTTATATCGTCTGCTAAGGTCCAGCCTGCTTGCGTAAAGAGACTGATCAGTTGCTGATCGTTTTTAGCAATAATTATAAAACTAAGAGGTTCTTGTTTATCGCCTAATAATGTTTCCGTATATTTTAATTGCTTTGTATTAAGAGTATTTGTTATATCACTAACTGTGGTTTGCTTAATTTTTTGAGATGTTGTTAAAGCAGGTATTTGATAGTTTAAAGCAAAAATAATATATAAGCATAATGAGATAGAAAGAATGCCAATAGTTAATAGATATTTTTTTAGATTAGGGGAAGACAAAACGGTTTTTTGTTTTTGCGAAAAGTATTCTGAAAAGCCAATAGCAATAATTAACCAAATCGCTCCTGATAAATATCCTCCCCAAATATCACTTACATAATGAACTCCTAAGTATAGTCTGCTAAATCCGATTAAAATTATTAAGATAAAGCTAATAAAAAAAATATTTATTTTTTGTTTCCATTGTTTTGCGCTTTTTATTAATAAATAAGCAAGAAAACCATAAAAAGCAATAGCGATAGTAGCATGTCCACTTGGAAAAGAAAAAGAATTTTCAGTATAGACAGCGACACTTGGCCTAGCGCGGTGAAAAATCAATTTTCCAATATAGGTAAAGAATCCGCTCCCCATAATGGAAAGTAAAAGAGTAATGATATAAAATCGTTTTTTCCAAATCCATAGAATCAAAATAGCAGTTATTAAGAATATTAGAATAACCTGTGATTTACCAAGCAAAGTAATCCAAAAGAAAAATTTTGTTAATTCAATATTTCTAAAAATTGCAAGTAAATTAGCCACGCGAATATCAGTTGAAACTATAAGATCAGAATTTATAATGTTTTTAGCTACTCCTCCAAAAAGAAAAAGTGCGTAAAATAAAGCAAGCGAAAAAAGCGTAAACGGTAATCCGTAAAAATTATTTTTGTCTAATCTTTTTTGAATAAATTTTAAAAGAGTTTTATGTTTATTGTTAAATTTTTGAACTTCACTATTTTCAATTATGCTTTGTTTTATAGATTGCCAAAGAGAAGATAAAAAGGAAAGAAAAATTTTTCCTTTTTTAATAAAAATAATTTTAAGAATATAAAATATAATGAATATAAAAGTAAGGGTTGTTAAAAGAAATCCAGCGCGGGTAAGCCATATTTTTGCGAGATCAAGCGATTGAACAAAAAAGTATCCTGACAAAACCCAAACAAAACTCCAACCAGTAGCTCCTAAAATATTCCAAATCATAAAGGGTAATCTTTTCATGCCAAGTGTTCCTGCGATAAGAGGAATTATTTCTTTTATGCTTGGAATAAAGCGGCCGATAAAAACGCTTTTTGATCCATATTTCTCAAAAAATTCTTCTCCTTTTTTAAAGTGCCTTGGTTTAATAAACCAAAAGCCTTTGGAAAAAATTTTAGAACCATATTTTTTGCCTATAAAATAATTGAGATTATCGCCGAGAATAGCTCCAGCTATCGCAAACCAAAGCAAATCGCCTACTCCAAAATATCCTTTTGCCGCCAAGGCTCCCATCAATAAAATAATAGTTGAACCAGGAAGAAAAAATCCAACGCCAATCGTTGTTTCAAATAAAGCCGCTAAAAAGGCTATCCAATAACCCAACATATGGAAGTGCTCTATGGCCGGTAAGAGTGATTGTATAAAATTCATATTTTTTGTTTTTAATGTAAACTGGTTGTTATAATTAAGATAAAGAATGTTTTGAAAATTTTGTCATTGCGAGGAGGAACGACGAAGCAATCCCAGTAATTGGCGATAATATTCATGGGATTACTTCACTTCGCTCGCAATGACATTTCGTAATCCAAGATAATTTAGTAAAAAATATTTTATAAAGGAATATTTATATTTAATTTTTCTAATAAGGAATTATACAAAAGAATTGTAGCAGAAATTATAAAAAGAAAAATTATTATTTGATATTTGTTTAAATGTTTGTGATATTTTTTACGTTGTTTATGGGAGGAGACATCCACTAACTCATCTCCAAAATAAATGGAAAACAATGTTCCTGTTAATGATAAAATAATAATTCCCCAAAAAGGGAAAGGTTGAGATAAAATACGATGAAATAAGTTAAGGATCATTGTTTTATTATAAAGAGATGGCGTAATAAAAAAGGTATATAAATTTATGCCTAATGCTAAAACAAATGAAAATAATTGTGTATAGATCATTCTTAGACCAGTTAAGAGACGTACTGGAAAAGCTAATAAAAAACCAGCGTCTGCAATCGGCGTACAGAATATGAAAAAAGTCCAAGTTAAAATAGTAATAGGAATTCCCTCATTAGCTCCGAACTTAATTGATATAAAAATAAAATAAGAAATAACAATAATTACCAATCCAATAAATCTTATTAAAGAATGTTGTTTTGTTTCGTCAATTAAATATTTTGATAATTTTGGTTTGTTTATATTTCTACGCATATTGATTTATTGCTTTAATTAAGTTATAATAATTATTATATGATGTGAATTAAAGTTTTTGTTAAAAAATATAAAGATAGAGAGATTAAATTTAATAAAAATATAAAAGTTATCTATATTGTACAAAGATTTTAAAATTTGTAAACAAAGTTTTGATAAAGAATAAAATTAAAGATATTAAATAAATTAAATTAAATTTTTTATGCGACAGATCACTGATTTTCATATCCATTCAAGATATTCTCGCGCTTGTTCCCCGCAGATGGAACTGGAGAATATTGATAAATTTT
>JAACEG010000066.1 GCA_011682665.1 Lysobacteraceae bacterium | reverse complement strand
GCGGGATTAGTATAATGGTAGTACAGAGGTCTCCAAAACCTCTGGCGGGGGTTCGATTCCCTCATCCCGTGCTAAAATATAGATTAACCATTGATTTTTTATAAAAACTGTTTATAATATTTGTAATCAGTAAATATTTTATTATTAATTACCTTGAATTACAAAATGTCATTGCGAGAAGGAACGACGAAGCAATCCCGAGGAAACTTCTGTCATTGCGAGGAGGAACGACGAAGCAATCCCAGCAATTGGCGATAATATTCATGGGATTGCTTCGCTTCGCTCGCAATGACAGGGGTATTCAGGGGATCGCCTCGCTCCTTTCTCGCAAAGACAGCAAAATTTATGTATTTCGTAATCCAAGATAATTATTAAATATTTGTTTAAACGCTATAATATTTAGATGTTTAAATAATTTTATTTTATGCCAAAAAGAACTTTTCAGCCGAACACTAGGCGCGCTAAAAAAAAGCATGGTTTTAGAAAAAGAATGTCAACTAAGGCTGGACAAAATATTTTAAAAAACAGAAGAGAAAAAGGAAGAGAAAAATTAAGCAAATAAGGTTATTGCTTTTATGTTGCTTAAAAAAAACCGATTACAACATAGGAAAGATTTTGATAACGCCTTTAAGTCTTCAAAAGGCGTTTTTGCTAAAATTATTGGAATTAAGTTTGTTGTTAATAATTTGGAAAATTCCAGATTTGGAATAATTATTTCTAATAAAATTTCCAAAAAAGCGGTTATTAGAAACAAAATTAAAAGGCAAATTCGCGAAATTATCCGTTTAAATTTAGATAATATCAAAAAAGGTTTTGATATAGTTATAATCACCAGAATTGGAATAGTTGGGAAAAAGTATCAGGAAATTGAAAAAAATATTTTAGAAATTTTTAAAAAAACAAAATTATTAAAATAAAAATTATAAACAGGAGGATTCAAAATGAACGAGAGGACAAAAAAGCAATATAATCCTATGATACTAGACAAGGAGGGTGTATCTATGTCGTTAACAGGTGGGTTTGGGAAAGGATATACCATAGTAAAATATAAACTTCCAACAGATGCATTAAAAAAGGAGTTTGATATTTTATATAAAGAAGTTCTTACTTTTATTTTAAAAGTAAAAAAATAAAGTTAAAATAATAGGGGATTATAAATGAAAAATGATAAATCAAGGCAATACAACAGTCCGACAGGAACATCAATGACAGTGATGACTAATAAGGGAGACATCTACGTTGTAATGCGCAGTGATCTTTCAAAATTAGACAAAAAAAAATTTGACGATTCAGTAAATAACTTTTTCATTTTTTTTAATAAATATTTCCGACTTAAATAAACAATATTTTATAACGTCTGGATTGGTTAGCAATTAGCAACATGCGCCAATCCTTTTTTTGTTAAAAAATCCCTATCATGTCTCCAAAACAATAGGGATTATTTTAATAATAAATTAATTCAGTCTTTAAAAAAAACTTGGTTCTCGCGATCCTCCTCTGCTATTCTTTTGCAGATAGGGCAGACAAAACATCCTGTTGGGTGTCCATTATATTTTTTTTCCTCCATTTTTTCCCTGCAGTAGGGACAAAAAATAATAGAAAATCCGCAATGATTACATTTATACAACCTCATATTGTAAATTTCCATTTCCCGCTTGCAATGCGGGCAAAAAACTTTTTCCATTTCCTCCTCCTTAATAAGTGTGATAAAAACCAAGATGCTTTATATAGTAAAAGTTACAGCTCCTTCTATGTAATTTTCAATTGGTAAAATAATTCTTTGTGACATGACTTTTCCTCCTCTCTTATAAAAAGAAAAGTTCTCCTTCATATCCACATTGTTTACATTTTAAGAATTCAGCGCCAAACCCATCTGCACTTACACCTATAATCTCATATTCCCCAGATTTACATCGAGGGCATAAGCAGTTGATTTTTGCGTGAGCAAGCGCCCATGGCTCCCACGCGCCTCCTGGAAAACTTTTTTCAATCTTCTTCGCTTCTTTATGACTTAATTGCGCCATAATTTCCTCCTTTGAATTTAAAAATGAGCGTAAAATAAAACCGACTCCCCTACGGAGCCGATTTTGTATTTTATTTTTATTATTATTATTTATTCAATACAAAATTTCTGACTCCGAAAGCCACTAAAAAAGTAAAAGCTAAAAAAGTAAGAATTTTGTATTAAGATATTTTTCATATTATTTGTATTATAGTATAATAAAAATTTATGTCAAATAAAAAAAACATTATAAAATAAATTTTTAATAATTTATTTTTATGTTATAATATAAACGAAATTTAATAATTTTTTTTAAAATAAATTTTTAGTATAAATATAAAAATGTCAAAACAAAATTTAAAAAATATTTTATTTTATCTTTCTTTTTTCCCAAAAAAAATAATTCTCAAGCTAATAAGACTCTATCAAAAGACTCTTTCTTTTGATCATGGACTTCCAAAAAAATTTTTCCCTTATGGTTATTGCCGTTTTAATCCAACTTGCTCTGAATACGGTTATCAAGCTATTGAAAAATATGGTATAATTAAAGGAGGGTTAATGGCATTATGGAGAATTATCAGATGCAACCCCTGGAATAAAGGGGGAAATGATCCTGTTAAATAATTTTAAACACCTCCCCTTTTAGGGGAGGGAATGATCTTGCTAAATAATTTTAAATGCCTCCCCTTTTAGGGGAGGTTAGGTGGGGTATAAAAAGGGGGAGAACGAAATTTATAAATGGAACTAACTTTAATTTTATGCGAAAAATTTTAGCTATTGATATCGGCGCGACAAAAATTAGGGCTGGCCTTGTTTCTAAAAATAAAATTTTAATTTTGGAAAATTTTAAAACCGACCTAAAAGCAAATAAACAAAAATTTTTGAATGATCTAAATACAATAGCTAAAAAATTTATTTCAAAAGAAATAAAAGGAATAGGAATATCCTGGGCTGGTCAAGTAAATTGGTTTAAAGGAACAACAGACGCAAGCCCATTTTTCAAAAAAGGAATAAAAAATTTTCCTTTAAAAAAATATTTAGAAAAAAAATATAATTTACCCGTTGCTATTGATAATGATGGGCATTGTTTTGCCTTAGCTGAAGCAATATATGGAGCTGGGAAAAAATATCAAAATATTATAGGAGTTGCTATCGGCACAGATTTAGGTGGAGGTATAATTATAAATAAAAAAATTTATCGTGGCTTCCAAAATATAACAGCTGAATTTAGCCATTTTACAATTGATAAATCTTCTAAAATTAGATGCAGTTGTGGAAAAACAGGCCATTTTGCAAGTTTAGCGAGCGGTTCGGGAATGATAAAACTGTATAAAGAAAAATATAATAAAAAAATATCCACTCAACAAATCTATCAGGATTATAAAAATAAAGACAAAAAAGCAATAGCAATTATTCAGGAAATAGCTGAAAATTTAGGAATTGGTTTTGCTGGTATTATAACAATTCTTAACCCTGATATTTTAATTTTAGGCGGGGGACTTTTAAAAATAAAGCCTCTTTTTAATCTAACAAAAAAACAAACTATAAAAAATTTGCCATTTACTAAACTTAAAAAAGTTAAAATTTCAAAAGCAAAACTTAATTATCCGCATTTGGTTGGAGCAGGACTGTTGTTAAAAAGTAATAATGTCATTGCGAGAAGTAAATAATCCGGAGGCGAATGAATGGACGAAGCCTGCCAGTAGGCAGGCAATCCTGGGAATATACCACCAATCACTAGGATTGCTTTGTCGCTTCGCTCTCCGAAGGAGTCTGCATGACTCTTTGGAGTCCATCGGACCTCGCAAAGACAATATTTAGGGGCTGGTGACGAGAGCGCTTTCGTCACGAAATTTTCAAATTTTGAGGGGCAAATTTTTCAAATAATTTTTTTAGCCTACCCTAAGGTAAGGTAAAAAAATTTGAGGAAAATTTGGCCAAAATATGGAAATTGCAGTAGAAACGGCTCTCGTCACCAGCCCCTATTTAAACAATATTTGACATCGGCCTAAATGATTTTCTATGAATTTTGCAAATTCCATATTTCTCAATCATTGCGCGATGATAAGTTGTGCCATAACCTTTATGTCTGGCGAATCCGTAATTTGGAAATTTTTTATCATAAGAAACCATTATTCTGTCACGAGTTACTTTCGCGATTATTGAAGCGGCTGAAATTGAACATATTTTTTTATCTCCTTTTTTGATTAAGAAATAAGCAATATTGTTTATTATGTTGATTTTCTTTTTTGATAAAAAGTCAATAAGTAGATAATCAGGTTTTATTTTTAAATTTTTTATCGCTTTATTCATCACATCAAGATTAGTTTGGCTAATTCCTTCTTTATCAATTATATTATTACTGATTATTCCAGCTGACCAATAAAGCGCTTTTTTAATAATGATTTTGTAAACTTTTTCGCGAGCAAGCGGAGACAACATTTTAGAATCTTTTAAATTAGGAATTTTAATATTCGCAGGCAAAATAACAGCTCCGGCCACTATAGGACCCGCCCAAGATCCGCGCCCGGCTTCATCAACCCCAGCCCAGCAATGATTTTAAATCCTTGCTTTTTTAATCTATTTTCATATAATAAGTTTGGGTATTTCATATATTTATGGTCCGCTGGTTTTCCTCCCCTATTTAGGGGAGGTTAGGAGGGGTAAAAAATTGATAATTGAAAATTGTTTTGTACTCCCTCTATCTCCCCCTACAAGGGGGAGGACGGAAAAAATGAATCCTCCTCGTTTGAAAAATATAAAAAGATGAAAAAATTGATAGTCTCTATTTAGTATAATACAAAATAAAAATAATATAAAAAAAGAGGCGGATCTGCTTTGCAAATCTCGCCTCTGCGAGGTAGCTAACCTCAAATCGATGGTGGACACAGCTTTCCCCTCCTGGGCTATACCCCTTGGAGCAAACCCACAGGCCATCAGCCAAAAAATGTTTGCTCCCTGTCTTCGGTTAACATATAAGGCGGATATTCTCCGCCGTTGACGTCAATCATTAACGTCAATATTATAAATATATAATAATGTCAAGACAAACTTTAAAATTCGCGATTATTTCTGACGTCCATGACAATTTAGTTAATCTAAATAAAGTTTTAAGTTATTGTCAAAACAAAAAAATAAAAACTTTAATTTGTTGCGGGGATCTTGCTAGTATGGAAACTTGGGAATATCTAAAAAACAAATTTAAAGGAAAAATTTATTTTGTTTTTGGAAATATGGATAAAGATTATTTTAGAAATGTTGCGCAAAAAAATAATTTAGAAGAAAAGAATCCAAATGTAAAGATTTTTTATAAAATTGGAGAATTTAAAATAAAAAATTTAAAAATAGCCATTACACATTTTCCAAATATTGCCAGGGATTTAGCAAAAACAGGGAAATATAATTTAGTATTTTTTGGCCATACGCATCAGCCATCATTAGAAAGACAAAACAACACTCTACTTCTAAATCCTGGAAATACGGCTAATCTATATTACGCGCGCCAAGCTTCGCCATATTTGATCTTAAAAAAAACAGGCCAAAATTAATCTTATTAAACGAATTGTAAATATTGACTTTTATAACCTTAAAGCTACAATATAAAAAAGTAAAATAAACTTATAAAAAATAATCCTTTTGAAAAAATGCAATTAGAAAAAGAAAAAGAGCTTTTCAGCGATCGCTGTTTAGAGCAGGTAATCACTGATGTTAATGATTTTAAAAAATTTTATGAAAGTGATTTCGTAAAAAACACCACCACGGAAAAATATGGATTTTCTGAACTAGAGCAAAAAAATGTTAAAATTAGCAGAAAAGTTAAAAAAAATATACTTGATGAATATAAGAATAATGAAAAATTATTAATGCCAAGAAATTTGCAGTTTAAACATTTAGCTGGAAATTCAACTTTGGCTAGCGCGGGTGCCTATGCAAGGCGATATAACAATAAAAAGATGGTTCCTAAAAAAATTCGGGAAATTATTAAAAAAAAATGGAACGTCTTAATTATTATATTTAAAAATTAGTTGAAAATAAAGAATCAATGAAAGAGGAATTAATATCTAAAAATGGATATTTTGAAAGATTTTCTAAATATTTTGCTGGTGAAATATCCCCTGAATCTCCGAAAAAAATTTTGTTTTTTAAATTTTTTCGCGATTTGGAAAAACAAGGAATTCCAAAAAAAATTTTCTAATCGTTTAGAGGAGATAGATAGGGAAACCAAAGTAAAAAATTTTTTAGACTTGAATAAATTAGAGCAAGAAGGTTTAATTTTGGTTAAAAAAAATAATAAAATATATAAATATGTTTAATTTTATGACAGCGCAAGAACTTCGTAAAAAATATATAGAGTTTTTTATAAAAAAAGGACATCAAGAAATTCCTTCAGCTTCTCTTGTGCCAGAAAATGACCCAAGTGCGCTTTTTACAACTGCTGGAATGCACCCCTTAGTTCCATATTTAATGGGGGAAAAACATCCCAAAGGAAAACGGCTTGTGAGTATTCAAAAATGTGTTCGAACCGGGGACATAGAAGATGTCGGCGATAGTACTCATAATACTTTTTTTGAAATGCTTGGGAATTGGTCCTTAGGGGATTATTTTAAAGAAGATTCAATTCGTTGGAGCTGGGAATTTTTAACAGACAAAAAATGGCTTAATATTTCTCCTAAAAAAATAAAAATTACAGTTTTTAAAGGAGATAATAACGCGCCAAAAGATGAGGAATCAATAAAAATTTGGCAGGAATGTTTTAAAAAATCAGGGATTTCCGCTGAAGTATATGATAAAAAGAAAAAAAACAGTAAAAGCGCAAAAATTTTCCCTTTACCTAAAAAAGATAATTGGTGGGGTCCGACGGGAGAAACAGGACCGTGCGGACCGGACACGGAAATTTTTATTGATTTAGGCAAGCCAGTAAATTTTGAAAAATGTCCTAATGGCGATGATTGCAAACCAGGATGCAGTTGCGGAAGATATGTTGAAATTTGGAACAATGTTTTTATGGAATACAACAAAAAACTCAAAGCTCAAAGCTCGAAGCTCGAAACTGCAACTAAAAATTTAAAATTAAAAAAAGAATATGAATATGTGAGATTAGAGCAAAAAAATGTTGATACAGGGATGGGATTGGAAAGAACCCTGGCAATTTTAAACGGATTTGACAATGTTTACAAAACAGACGTGTTCGCTCCTCTTATCGCAAAAATTAGAACTATAAAATCTCCCCCTTTAGCAAAGGAAGATAAGGTGATTTTTGAAAAATCAACCAGAATTATCGCGGATCATATTAGGACTTCTGTGTTTATAATTTCAGATGGAGTTGAAGCCTCAAATTTAGACAGAGGTTATGTATTAAGAAAATTATTAAGACGCGCGATAAGATATGGTAATTTATTAAAAATGCCAAAGGGATTTTTACTAGTGCTTGCAAAAAAAATTTATAAAAATATTTATCCTGAATTAGAAAAAAATAAAAACAACATTTTAGACGAAATAAAGAAAGAGACAGCAAAATTTGAAAAAACATTAGTGAGGGGATTAAACGAACTTGAAAAAATGTTTAAAAATTATAAAGGAAATTTTAAAACATTTACTTTAACAGCAGATATTCTTTTTGATTTATATCAAACATATGGATTCCCGATTGAATTAAGCCTTGAAGAAATTAATAAATTAAGAGAAAAATATGGAGGTATTAAAATTCCGTTAAATATAGAAAAGCATTTTCAAGAATTATTTAAAGAACATCAAGAGCTTTCCAGAACTGCTTCAGCAGGAATGTTTAAAGGCGGCCTGGCTGATAATAGCGAGCAAGCAATTAAATATCATACAGCAACGCATCTGCTTTTAGCCGCTTTAAGACAAGTTTTAGGCAACCATGTTTATCAAAAAGGAAGTAATATAAATAGCGAGAGATTAAGGTTTGATTTTTCACATCCTAAAAAATTAAGCAATAATGAAAAGAGAAAAGTAGAAATCTTAGTAAATGAACAAATTCAAAAAAAATTACCAGTAACTTATGAGGAAATGAGCCTTAAGAAAGCAAAAGAATCCGGAGCTATGGGAATTTTCAATTCTAAATATGGAGATAAAGTAAAAGTTTACACAATAGGAAAAAAAGG
>JAACEG010000065.1 GCA_011682665.1 Lysobacteraceae bacterium | reverse complement strand
GGAAAATTATGCGATTAAAACTGGTATTCATCCCAAGAAAACAACCGAAAAAAACATTAAAAACTATCTCAAACAGATGAAAATGCTGGGGTTGAGTTATGATTATGATCATATTGTTAAAACCTCTGACCCATCTTATTATAAATGGACTCAATGGCTTTTTGGTAAGTTTTTTGAAAATGGGTTAGTGGAAAGAAAGACGGATAAAATAAATTGGTGTCCGTCCTGCCAAACCGGGATTGCTAATGAACAAGTAGTTGATGGCCGTTGCGAGCGTTGTAAAACTAAAATTCAGCAAAAAGAAGTTAAAGGTTGGTTTTTTAAGATTACCAAATTTGCTGATGATTTAATTAAAGACTTAGATAAAGTTGATTGGCCAGAAGCGACCAAGAAGAATCAGAGAAATTGGATTGGTAAAAGTGTTGGCAGTAAGATTAAATTCAAAATTCAAAATTCAAAATTAGAAGTAGAAGTATTTACTACTCGACCAGACACTTTGTTTGGAGCAACTTATTTGGTTTTAGCGCCAGAACACGAGATCTTGAAACAAGTTCGGACTGACAATTTATTAGGTATTAGAAATATTGATGAAGTAAAAGCGTACCTTGAACAAACAAAGAATAAAACGGAGATGGAACGGTTAGAGAGTAAAGAAAAGACAGGGGTAAAACTGGAAGGATTAGTAGCTATCAATCCCGCTAACGGTGAAGAAATTCCAATTTTCGTGGCCGACTATGTTTTAGGTGATTATGGTACTGGCGCGATTATGGCAGTTCCAGCGCATGATGAAAGGGATTACGAATTCGCGACGCAGATGAACGCAGAACAAACACAGAAGAACGCTGATACTGCTACGCGGTCGCAGAGGGATGTGGAAAATAAACTGATTGAAATTAGGCAAGTAATTGCGCCAAATATAGATGATTATAATATTACAAAAAAAGTATTAGATATATTAGAAAAAATAAAAAAAGAGGCCAATAAAGAAAACATTAAGTTTTGGGTGTTGGGCGGATTGGCCTGTGCGTTTTATGCTAAAACAATTTATCGCGCTCATGATGATTTAGATTTGATAGTTAAAAATAAAAAACAGTATAGAAAGTTCATTGCTTTGCTGGAAAGGATAGGCTTTGAAAAAATAAAAGAAAAAAAAGTTTCTGATAAATCAATAAATACTATTTATAGAAATAAGAATAATATTGAAATTGATATTGGTTTGTATTTAAAAGAATTTGGAATGATTGATGAAGACTTTGAAGAAGACGAAAAAGAATTAAACAGAGTTAAATCCTTGGTTGTGAGTAAAAAATTTGTAAAAAACTTTAAGAAATATCAACTAGAAAATAGAGGAAAGAATAAAGATAGGATTGATTGGGATTATTTAAATGGTAAAGTTTTTACAGGCAATGGAATTTTAATTAATTCAGGGCAGTTTAATGGAATGAATAGTGAGGAAGCGAAAAAAGCGATTACGGAATTTGTCGGGGGTGAGATGACTACTAATTATCGTTTGCGGGATTGGTCAATCTCCCGCCAAAGATATTGGGGCTGTCCTTGTTTATTCGCCAGAAGGTGAGGCAAAATTTGTCGGTGAGGAAAATTTGCCGTGGCTATTGCCGAAAGATGTTGATTTTAGGCCAACTGGAACGGCACCTTTGGCGAAATCAAAAAAAATAAAAAAACGAACGGAAAAAATATTTGGCAAAGGTTGGACACCAGAAGTGGACACAATGGATACTTTTGTTGATTCTTCTTGGTATTTTTTGCGTTATCCTGATCCAGAAAATGAAAAAGAATTTTGTTCTCAAGAAAAATTAAAAAAATGGTTGCCGGTGGATTTATACATTGGTGGCGCCGAACATACTTATATGCATCTTTTGTATGCTCGGTTTTTTATCAAGGCAATGCATCAGATGGGCTTGCTTGATTTTGATGAACCGTTTATGAAATTGCGGCATCAAGGGATGGTTTTGGATAAAAATGGAGTTAAAATGAGCAAGTCAAAAGGCAATGTTGTCAATCCCGACGATATGGTTAAAAAATTTGGCGCTGATGCGACGCGAATGTATGTAATGTTTGCCGCGCCATTAGATGAAGATGTAATTTGGAAGTTAAGGGAGTTTATCGGTTTTTGGAAAAAACTTCCTCTTTCTTTGATACTGCTTCGCAGTCGCAGATTAACGCAGAACATACGCAGAACTTTGCAGAAACGCAGAATAACGCCGAACAGGCGCAGAACGACGCTGAAATGGAAGCGACCAGAGGTCATTCCTTGAGGAGAAGCGAAGCGACGGGAAAAGGTATGACCTCGGGGAGCGCTGAGGAAAACAAGAGCTTACTGTCACTCTTGCATAAAACAATTAAGGGTGTGACAAAAGATATTGAAAAATTAAAATTTAATACGGCTATTAGTAAATTAATGATTTTTATCAATACTGCTACCGCTTCACGGTCGCAGAATATCGCAGAAATGGAGAAGATAATGGAAAAATTTTTAATTTTATTATCTCCTTTTGCGCCATTTTTAGCAGAAAAATTGTGGCAACAGTTGGGACATCAAGATTCTATTTTCGATCAGCAATGGCCAAAATATAATTCAGATCTTATTAAAGATGAATTAATAACAATGGTTATCCAAATCAATGGTAAGGTGCGGGACAATGTTCAGGTGCCAGTTGATATTACTAAAAAAGAAGCCCATAAATTAGCCATTTCGCGCGAAAAAATTAAAAAATGGACCACCGGCCAAGAAATTAAAAAAGTAATTTTTGTTAAAGGACGGTTAGTAAATATAGTGATGAAATAAAAATATTTGGAAATAATTCTTACTAGAACGGATGCAAACCCTTGACAAAGTTTTTTTATTATGATATAATAATATATATCAAAATAGTAAAAAGGATATGTTTATTTAACAATATAGAATAGAAAATAGAGCAATGAATATATAAAATTTATATTTATTCCCCTTTTTTCTACTACCCAAATAGATCTATAACCCGACATAGATCCAAAAATAAAAATAAAAATAAAAAAGGTAAATTTTTATACTAAAACATAGAGATTTACCATAAGGATGGTAGAAAAAAATAAGTGTAGTAAGTTCGGGCTGCGCCTTTTATCAGCTCTTTAAAACAAAATTCTATAAATAAAATGAGTTTTGGTTTTTTTTAGAGCCGAGGCGCTAACAGCCCACAAAATTATATATTTTAAAGGGGCGCTAGTTAGCGCCTCTTTTAATTTGTTATTTTTTTTGATAATTCCACTTAATCTTTCTTATCTTTACTTCGCTTAACCCTGCCTATCGGCAGGAAAGCTTCCCCAAATATGGGAAGAATTATTTCCTTTATTCCCTCTAAATTATAGATAATTGCTATATTCCTGATAATTTGTTATTATTAGTTAAAGGTTTATTAAGCTCACAAAGTTAAATTATGATAATGGCTTTTAACTTTTTACTTTAGACTCAATTTTATGCATTTAAAAAGAATAGAAATAAAAGGATTCAAATCATTTGCTAATAAAACTATTTTAGAGTTTCCAGAACCGCAAAAGAATGACAAAGGCATCACGGCTATCGTTGGTCCTAATGGCGCTGGAAAGTCAAATATTGTTGATGCTATTCGTTGGGCACTAGGGGAACAAAGCATAAAGCTTTTGCGAGGGAAAAAATCTCAAGATGTTATTTTTCATGGATCAAGTAAACAAAGCAGACTTGGGATGGCGGAAGTTTCACTTTTTATAGATAATAAAGATAAAACAATCCCCATTGAATATTCTGAGTTATTATTAACTAGAAAACTTTATCGTAATGGGGAAAGTGTATATTTGATAAACAAAGTTAATACTAAGTTAAGTGATATTATCATGCTTTTAGCCAAGGCCAATTTTGGACAAAAAAGTTTTAGTATCATTGGACAAGGAATGATTGATTATATTTTATTTTCAGGTTTTAAAGAAAAAAAACTTTTTTTTGATGAAGCTGTCGGAGTTAGACAATATCAAATTAAAAAATTTCAAACAGTTAACGATTTAGAAAAAGCAAAAAATAATTTGTCTAAAATTAAAATTGTTCTAACAGAACTTGAGCCACATCTAAAATTATTATCCCGTCAAGCTAAAAAGTTAGAAAAGCAAAAAAATTTAAAACAAAAATTAAAAGATTTACAGATTAAATATTATAGTAATATTTATTATCATAATAAAGAAAAGATAGAAGAAAGTAATAGTAGATTAAAAGAAAAAAAGATGATAGATGTTAAATTTGGCGAACAGCTTTTAGATTTGCAAAAAGAATTTTCTTTATTGTCACATGAAAATAATCTAAATAAAAAATTTAACGATTTAAAACAAAAATTTGATTTCTTTATCAATAAAAAAAATGAAATATTAAGAGAATTTGCTTTTTTAAAAGGAGAAATAGACTTAAAATATAAAAAAATGGGGAAATTTGATTTAATTTGGCTTAGGAAAAATAAAGATGAATTAATAAAGCAAAAAAATAAAATAAAAAATGATTTGGAATATTCTTGCGAAGAAAGCAAAGAAATTGAAAAAAAACTAAAAGAATATCAAAATAAAAAAAACATTCTTAGTAATCAATTAGAGGAAATAAGCAAAAAAATCAAACAACTCTTAGAAAATAACAAAAAAAAAGAGTCAAATAAAATAAATAAAGAATCAATTAAAAAAATAATTATTTCTCAAAAAGAGCTTATTGAACAAATTAAAACAGTAAAAGAAATAAAAGACATAAAGAGAATTGAACAAAAAGCAAAAACAATTAAACAATCTTTAGACAAAATGATTCAGGAAGATGAAGTTAAACAAAATGAATCAATAAAGAAAAAAATATTTGAACTAGCTAATATTGAAAATAATCTTATAAATCAAAAAAATAAAAATTTTGAAAGTTTAAATAAATTGGAAATTGCAAAGAATGTTAACAAAGAAAAAAATAAAATTTTACAATCTCGCATAATAGAAACAGCTGAAAATCTAAAAAAAATAGAAAGTGAAATAGATAACAACAAACCAAAAGATTCAAAAACAATGTTTAAAAATTATCAAATCCGCGAACAAAAAATTAATATTGAAATTAAAGAAATTGACAAAAAAATTTTAGTGGTTAAAAAAGAGCTTGATAATTTTAACAAAAAAGAACAAGAAAAAAGAGATGGAATGTTTTCTTTACAAAACAAAATTCAAGAGCAACAAATAAAAATAAACCAAAATAGAAATATAATTAATAAACTGATGATTGAATTTACAAAATTAGAAACGCAAAAAGAAAATTTGGAAATAGAGATAAATAAAGAATTAAAAAATATTGATTATTTAAATAAAAGTTTAATTGATGAAGATATTAATATTGAAAAAATCAACAGATTGAAATCTCAATTAGAACTAATTGGAGGGATTGACCCTGAAACAACAGAAAGATATGAAGCAGTTAAAAAAAGATATAATTTTGTTTTCAATCAAATAAAAGATTTAGAAGCGTCTAGCGAAAAGTTAAAAAAAATTATTATTAATTTAGACAAAATTATTAAAAATAAATTTGATAAATCTTTTATTGAAATAAATAAAAATTTTAATAAATATTTTAAAATTTTATTTAATGGAGGAGAAGCTAAATTAATAAAAACCATTATTCAAAAAAATAAAGAAAATAATATCAATGAAAATAGTGAGATTATTGAAGCAAACGATAACAAAAAAGAAAAAGAAGAAATTGGGATTGAAATCAAAATAGCTCCTCTTGGTAAAAAACTAAAAGATATCAACATTTTTTCAGGAGGTGAAAGATCTTTAACTTCTATTGCTTTGATTTGCGCAATTATTTCAACTAATCCCTCTCCTTTTGTAATTTTAGATGAAGTTGACGCTTCTCTTGACGAAATAAATGCAACGCATTTCGCCAAAATCATTAAAAATTTATCGTACAAAACTCAATTTATCGCTATTAGCCATAACAGAACGACTATGGAAGCGGCAAAAATTCTTTACGGAGTAACAATGCAAGAAAAAGGAATATCTAAAATTTTAAGTCTAAGCTTAGAGGACGTCAAAAAAACAGCCGAGAAATAATTTGTAATTATCTTGGATTACGAAATACATAAATTTTACTG
>JAACEG010000064.1 GCA_011682665.1 Lysobacteraceae bacterium | reverse complement strand
AATTTGGCATTTAGTCATTTAGCATTGAATTGATATTTGATATTTGTCATTAATAATTTTAAAATCCTCTAACCTTCCCGTAGCGAGGACGGGACAGGCTCTTTTTTAAAGGAGGATTAAAAAAATTATAAATTGAAAATTATTTTTTTCGGTATTTCCAAAAATATTTGAACCATGAGGCAATATGAATTCTAATTGTTTTGTCTAATAATCCTTTTTTACTAAAACGATGCGGATAATGAATAATTTTGGTTTGTGGAAAATACCATACTTCATATCCGGCTTGCCAAAATCTTCTGCATAAATCAACATCTTCAAATCCTAAAAAAAATTTTTCATCTAAAAAACCAACTTTATCAAGCGCTTCTTTTCTGATAAATAGGCAAGCGCCAAAAATCCAATCAGTTTTCATTATTTGATTATAATCTTTGTCTTTGGTTAAATAAAGATCAATTTTGTTTTTAAAATAGTTGATTTTTTGCAGAAAGCTTCGGCGGTAAACAGGCATTAAAAATTCAGGAAAATTGCATCTAGTATATTGTATGCTTCTATTAGGGTTGATTAACTGCGGTCCGATAACTGCAATATTTTTATGTTCTTCCATAAAGTCGCGCATTTTTTTAAATGAATTTTCTATAAGGGTCGTATCTGGATTTATTATAATTAAATATTTTCCTTTAGCTTTTTTAATTCCTAAATTATTGCCGGCGCTAAATCCTAAATTTTTTTTTGTTTGAATAAATTTGATTTTGGGAAAAATTTTTTTAAGCATTTTTCCCGAGCCGTCTTTTGAATTATTATCAACAACAATGATTTCAAAATTCAAATCAGAAGTATAGCGATAAATGCTGTTTAAACAATTTTTTAATAATCCTTTTGTTTTATAATTTAAAATTATTATTGAAACCATAAGATTACAAAAATTATATATTACATTGCTAAATTACAGCAATAGGGAGACAATTCTAAAATAACCTTGTCATTGCGAGGAGGAACCTAGTAGCGGGGAGGCAATCTCAAGGCTTATAGCTATAACAACTGGATTGCTTCGTCATTTCGCTTTGCTTCATTCCTCGCAATGACGAAGAGATAAAAATTTCGCAATTACACACATAGAAAAAACAAATATTATTTCATTATTATTTTTCTTTTTTTGATCATTTTTGGCAATTTTTTAAAAAATTCTCTTAAAGCTTTTAAACTTTTTGGTTCAAATAAAATTATATAAATAAATTTTTTAAATTCATACCAAAATATAAAAGGAAAATTTTTAAAAAGGTCAGATAAAGTAATATTTTTTACTAAAACAAAAAGATGATTTTTATAAGAGTTATAATTTATAAAGTTTGATTTTTGTTTTCTATTTTTTATTATTTCAAAATTTTTATTTTGTTCATTTCCAGAAGCAGTCCTGTTATGCCAGGCTTTAGCATCTGGAATTAAATAAGATTTCCAGCCAACCTTTTTTAATCTAAAAGCCAAATCAATATCTTCTTTATAACTGTGAAAATCGCTGTCAAAATAGTCTTGATCTATTTTAATTGACTCTAAAGCCTTTCTTCTGTACAAAGGGCAGGTAGCGCTAACGCCAAAAATTTTTTGATTATTTATAATTTTGTTATTATCTTTTTTGCCTGATTCAGAATCAACTGCGCGGAAATTTCTTAAAATTTTGATTCCTAATGAGTCAATAATATCAGTCTTTTGCCCATTAGTCAAGCGTAAAATTTTACCAGTGGCTGATCCGCATTTAGGATGTGAGCCCATAAAATCAATCATTTTTTTTAGATAATTTTTATCTAAAATTAAATCTTGATTTAAAACTAAAACATATTTGCTATTTGATAATTTTATTGCTTGATTATGTCCTTTTGCAAAACCTAAATTTTCTTTATTTTGGATAAAACGAAAATTAATCTGTTTTTCCGCAAATTTTGTTTCAAATTTTTTTATTATTTCAACGGAGTTATCAGAAGAATTATTGTCAATTACTAACAGCGCAAAGTTTTTATAATTTTGCCCTAAAATTGAATTAAAACAATTTTTTAAATATTTTTCGCCGTTGTAAGTGAGAAGATTTATTGATATCTTGGTCATAAATTTAATACAATAATTTTATTTACATTTTAATAATTTTGTATTATAATATAAATAAATAAAAATAGGAGATGTAAAAATGGAAAAGTAATTTTTATTTGATAAATTTAGATTAGTATGGGAAGTATGGAAAAATGAGTCAATCCTAATTATTATAGCTATTCTGGCTATATTATCAGGAAGTTTGATTATTATAGAAAAAATCAGATTCCTTTTTAAATCATTATAAAATACATCAAGGAGGGGTATTATAAATCACCTTCCATCAATTCATTTTTATTTTAATAATTTTGTATTATAATACAAAATTTTTTTTAAGCGGATTTTTTTGTTACATTAAATCCTAAATATTTTCCAAGCATTAAACGAGTTTGGGCATCAATGGCTGGAATAGATCCAAACACAATCATACAATAGGGAAATAATATCCATTGTAAAAGCATAAAAAGATATTTTCCGCGCGTGTATTTTTTAGGGCGGGAGGGCAGCATTAAAATGCTTAAGACGGCTGAAAGAAGCAGTCCGACCATAGAAGCATCCATTAAATATTCAAGTGTAATTGGAGCATTTTGCGCTAAAACAGTAGCTTTGACTTGATCTCCGGCAAAATGTAAGGGCAAGAATCCTACTATGAAAATGATTATTGGAGCTGTCGCCCAGGAATATGTTCCTTCAAGTTGATTCCAGGTATACCGCAATTTTATGAACAATTTAATTTTTTTATTGCCCCACATATTTTTCATCATATAGGGAAAATTTTCAACTCCATAAGCCCATCTTCGTATTTGTTTATATTGATTTTTTAAGCTTTCCCAAAAATTTCCTTCATAAGCCGTGTTCATAGAAACTGAAATATACATTGGAATCACGTCATAATTTCCATCATATCGTATTATGCCTTGTAAACAGATTCTTGAATCTTCTGTCACGATGTTTTTTTGCCAAAATCCAACATCAACAAGCGCTTTAAAACTCATACTGTGCGAGGAAAATGTAAAAAGCCTTTCCGGTCTTGCTAAATCCGTAAAGAGCCAAAAAGTTGTGCTATTGTGCACAACTCTTATTAGCGCGGGGGACTCCCAAATATTATTATTATAAGTCGCGACAGGCTGGTAACTTGCCTGCAATCTGTTAGGATTGTTTAAAAATTTGTAAGTCAGATAGGCAAAATATTGTTGATGGGGGCAAGTGTCAACATCAAAATTTGAAATTAATATATTTTCATAAGGAATTTTTTGTTCATCAATAAAATTTTTTGCTTGATGTCCGGCCCAACAAGCGTTAGATCCTTTTCCCGGCATTTCATCTGGTAGCCCTTTTGGGTGGACAGTTATAATTAAACGAAGAAATTTATTTCCAAATTCTTTTTTTATTGATTCGGCATATTGTAAAAAATTTTTTTTGTCTCTTTCTTCGCCTGAAAGAACAATAATAAATTTATCTAAGGGATATTTTATTTTGATTAAGTTTCTAAAAGTTTTTTGTAATACCTGTAAGGGCTCTAAATAAGTTGGTAAAATCAAAACTTGGTAAATTTTTTTCCATTCTGGATTTTCTTTACGCATTCTTTCAAACCAATCTATTTTGTGCGCTTCATTGAATTTATACCATGATATTGTTGAAAAAATCATCATATAACAAATCCTTACAAGCCAATAAACATCAAAAACGATGATAAAATAGATTGCCCATAAAGGCTTTAAAAAAGACAAAATCACAACGCCGATTAAGGTTATCCAAACCATAGCGCCTGGGATGATTTCTAAAATTCTGTATTTTAAATGACTACTTATTTTAAACATATTAAATAAATTATAAATCCAAAATAGCCTTGAATTGCAAAATAATATTATTTTTAAGTTCTCCCTTTTAGGGGAAATCTGTTTTTTCGTTCTCCCCCTATTTAGGGGGAGTTAGAGGGGGTATTATTCCATATTTTTACCCCACCTAACCTCCCCTAAA
>JAACEG010000063.1 GCA_011682665.1 Lysobacteraceae bacterium | reverse complement strand
TTTTGGTCAAATTTTCTTCAAATTTTTTTACCTTACCTTAGGGTAGGCTAAAAAAATTATTTAAAAAATTTGCCTCAAAATTTGAAAATTTCGTTACGAAAACGCTCTCATCACCAGCCCTTAAATAAAAATCAATTCAGAGGGGACTACTTTTATTTAACAAATAGCCCTTAATCAATAAACGTATTAAAATATCTTTTATTTTTTTTAATAAAAGACTCTATTGCTTCTGATATTATTTTCACAGCATTATGCGCAGTATTATGATCAATATTTTTTATCATTATAAATTCAGAATTTTTTATTTTTCTTTTCATTTTGATCGCTTTTTTAATTGAAACCATTGAATCTTTTTCTCCATGCATAATAAGAGTCGGAACATTAATTTTTTCTAAAAAATATTTTTGCTTTGGCTTAAAAGATTGCCTTAATGTATAAAAATGCACACGAGGTGTTGTATTTTTCATATCAGCCCAATTTCTACTTATATTCCAATCTGTTGAATTCAAATGTTTATTATAATCAACATGCCCCCTTGGGCTTGGATTAAAAGGTAAAATAGTGAAAAGCCAAGTTAACATTTTCAAAATCAATCGTATAATTTTTGCTATTATTCCTTCATTCAAATATATTTCCGGGGAAGTAAAAATATTAGCAATAACATTTTTTCTATGCAGTTTTAAATATTCAAGCGCAATTAAGCCTCCCAAAGAATTACTAATCAAAATGAATTTTGGAATATTCAAATATGAGATTAAATCATAAAGATCATTAACAAAATATTTTATTTCATAATCTTTATAATGAAAAAATTTTTTTGAATTACCATGTCCGCGAATATCATAATTTAAAATATTATATTTATCTTCAAATATTCTTTCATAAGGAAACCATGCAGAAGATGAGCCAGAAACTCCATGTACAAAAACAAGAGTTAATCTATTAGATTTAAATTCATTTATTCTATAATAAATTCCTTTCTCTTTCCAAAAAAATTCTTTCATAAATTTTTTAATAATGAATAATAAACACTTTCTAATTTATCAACACTTTTATTTATATCATAAATTTTGCTTTTTTCAAGACTAATTTTTCCCATTTTTTCACGCAAATTTGCATCCATTACTAACTTAATTATTTTTTTTGCTAAATCTTTATAATCTTTTGTTTTAAATAAAAAACCATTCTTATCAACAAAAAAACGAGAAGCATTCATCTCTGCATCAGAAACAATAATAGGCTTACCACAAGCCATAGCTTCAAGAATAACCATTCCTTCCAATTCAGCCAATGATGGTAAAATAAAAATATCGCTTGCATTATAAGCTAAGACTTTATCTTCTTTACTGATTAAGCCTAAAAAAATAATATATTTACTTACCCCTAAGTTGTAAACTAATTTTTCTAACTTTGTTCTCAAATGCCCTTCTCCTACAATCATCACATTAATATTAGGTTGATCTTTAACTATATAAGGGATTGCTTTTATCAAAGTATCTACAGACTTTTCAGGAAACAATCTCCCAATAAATAATAAATTAATTTTGCCATTCGGAATATTAAATCTATTATAGAAATTTCCAATAGCAACAGGCTTGAATTCCTTAATATTTATTCCATTACTAATTACCTTTGAAGGCTGGCCCTTGCTACTTAATTTATCTAACAAACTGCGCGCCATCTCTGATGGATATATCAATAATTCTGACTTACTATAAAGCCATATTAAGTATCTGTTCCATAAATTATCTAATGTCGGTCTGACTATTCTTGGCATTTCCATAAATAAATTTTCTGGTTGTGAATGAGAATGAGCAATAATTTTTATATTAAGCGCTCGAGCTGCTTTAATAGCTACAATGGCGCCGGACATTGGCAAAATTATATGAACAATATTAATTTTTTCTTGCTGGAAAATTTTCTTTAATTCTCTAATCGTAGGAAAAGCTGAATTCCATCCACATGATTTTGGGACAGGCAAACTTCTAAAACGATAAACTTTTATTCCTTTATAAAAACTATTCACTTTTTCTTTTTTAGATTTAGCTGCAATGAAAATAATATGATGACCTCGCTTTTTTAATAAATGAGAAAATCGTAAAGTTGAAATGATAACCCCGGATTTATTATTACCAATAGGATCACAAACCATCGCTATATTCATTTTTTTCTTTATATTCATATATTTCTATTAAAAAACTTAAAGTTTCAATATTATATTATATATTTTATATTATTAATTATATTATATCAAAAAGCAACCGTCCTAATAAACAGAACGGTTGAATTAAAAAATATAAAAAAAGCTACCATAATTTGAAACCACGCCTGTTAAGAAACCTCCTTTGGTTCATCCTGTCTGTCAAAATATCGTACACAACAAGTACGAACCATAAGAAGACAAAACAAATCGCAAAATTTTTTTCAATTTTTGTTCCTCCAATAAAGACTACAGGTGTAAGAGTAATTGCAAAGTACAAAAGCATAGGGGCAATAATGACATCATGATAAATATCAGCAAGCTTTCCTGAACGGATTTTTAAGGTTAAACGATCAATAATTACTCCCGTTAAAAAACTTGCTAAAATAATAACGTAATGGACCCATGATATCATAAGCCAATTTGGCAACAAAAAATTATTTCTCTTTATAATTGCTGTTGCGATGAAAAGATCGCATAATAAAAATGCATCTCCTATTTTAGCGGAATAGGCTACTTGATAGCCTAACCCCTCCTGCTGTTCACGCAAAATATGAATTACAAAATCCGTAGCTACATATACTGTTATTACCATTCCCCACCAAGGACACCGATCCAAAAATGCATAAATTCCAACATAATCTTTCATAACCGCTAAACCTCCTTTTTAAAAATTTTAAAATTCGTCACCAGACCCTATTTAAATTAAATAATAACATAAAATATATTTTTAGTCAAAAAATTTTATAAAGATTAAACTTTAACATCCTATAAATTAGAACTGATAAAATCCAAATTTTATTTTTTATTCATTTTTTACTTCGCCTATTAGTTTAGCGTCTTCAACTTTCTTAATTTTAACCTTAACAAAATTGTTTTTTACTTTTCCCTTAAAATAAACCTTTAAATAATTATCTGTTAGTCCAAAAAAATAATCACCTTTTTTTCCTTGTGATAAAACCTCTAAAGTTTTATTGACAAATTTTTGCGCAAAATATTTTGCTAATCTGTCGCTTAATTTTCTTAATTTTAAACTTCTTTTTTTAATTATTTCTTTTTTAATCTGATGGGGAAAATCATAAGCTTTAGTTCCTTTTCTACGAGAAAAAGAAAATGTATGAATTTTGCTAAAATTTAATTTTTTGCATAAATTATAAGTTTCCTGAAAATCTTTTTCATTTTCGTTTGGAAAACCAACAATAACATCTGTGGTAATTGAAATATCTGCAATTTCTTTTTTTATTTTTTTTACTTTTTCAATAAAATATTTAGAGCTATAAGGACGATTCATTGATTTTAAAACTTTATCTGATCCATTTTGCAAAGGAATATGCAAATGGCGGCAAATTTTCTGATTGTTTTTTATTAACTGAACTAAATTATTATTCACTTCTGTAATTTCTATGGAGCTTAATCTGATTCTTTTCAGGTTCGGAATTTTAACAAGTTGTTTTAATAACTCTGTTAAATTGGTTTTCTTTTGCAAGTCAAGTCCATAGAGCCCTAAATGAATCCCAGTTAATATAATTTCTTGATATCCATTTTTGACCAATTTTCTTGCCTGTTCTATTGTTTTTTTAAAATCTCTGCTACGTGAAGGACCACGAGTAAAAGGAATTATACAATATGAACAAAATTGCTCGCATCCATCCTGAATTTTAATTATCGCGCGCGAACGCCCTAAAAATTCTGAGATTTCCATTTCCTCAAATTTCTGCGATTGTTTATATGGATAAATTTTTTTAAGTGGTTTTTTATATTTTTCTATTAAAGATAAAAATTGTTTTCTTTCATTTGTTCCACTGATTATTTCAACTTCTGGCAAATTGTCTTTCGCCACTTGTGGCCAACATCCACATAAAAAAATTTTAG
>JAACEG010000062.1 GCA_011682665.1 Lysobacteraceae bacterium | reverse complement strand
CCCTATTTATATAAATCGCTATGCGATCCGATTAAATAAAAAACAATTAAATTATCATTTTTAAATCCCTTAAATATCGCTCGCCAATTACCAGCAACATTAATACTTTTAAATCCTTTATATTTTCCAACTAATTGATGGTTATTTAATATTACATTAAATTGATCAATCAAAAAAATATCCAGTCGCTTGTGAAAAGATTTTTGAATTTTTACAGGCGCTTTAGCTAACATTTTGATAAATTTTCTGGAAAAATCAATCTGCATACTTTTTAGTTTCTTTTTTTAGCCATTCAACCGCACCTTTAGCATTATTAAACATGGGAGATACTCTATTTGCTCTTACATCTTCTTCTGCTTCTTTTAACGCTTGAATCATAAAATCATTTGGCTCTTCTTTTGGATTAGCGCTAAAATGGACTTCTTTTGTTTTTATTAAAGTTCTAAAATAAGCGTTAGCCAATGAGCTTAAGCTAAAACCTAACTCTTCCGCAACTTTTTTCGCGTTTTTTTTAGTTTTTTCATCAGTTTTAATATTTATAACTGCTGTTTTCATATTTTTTATTTTAATTATTAAATATATATTTTGTATATATAAAGTATATACCTAATAAATTATTTTGTCAATACACGATAATTGTAAATTCGCCTTTTATTTTTTTATTTTCAAAATATTTTAAAGCATATTCTATGTCGCCTCTAATAATCTCTTCAAACATTTTTGTTATTTCTCTGCCAATTATTACTTTTTTATCACAAAAATTTTTTAACAATTCTAAATTTTTTAATACTCTATATGGTGATTCGTAATAAATTATTGGAATTTTACTATTCGCGACTTCTTTAAAAAATTTTTCTCTGCCCTTTTTATGTGGCGGAAATCCTAAAAAAATAAATTTCTGCATATTAATTCCGGCAACAGAAACTAAAGTTGAAAGAGCTGATGGACCTGGAATAGGAATAATTAAAATATCCAAATGCGCTTGATTGATTTTTTCTATTAGTTTATTCCCTGGATCTGAAATTCCTGGGGTACCGGCATCAGTGACCAAAGCTAAATTTTTTTCTTGATAAAGTAATTTAATTATATTTTCTGTTTTAGAAAGACTAGAATGTTGGTGATAAGCAATTGTTGGAGTTTCAATTTTATAATGATCTAATAATCGTTTTGTTACTCTGGTATCCTCGCATAAAATAAAATCAACTTGTTTTAAAATTTCAATTGCCCTAAAAGTTATATCCTCTAAATTGCCAATTGGAGTTGCCACAATATATAATTTTGTTTTTTCTTGTTTCATTATATTTGAAAAAAATTTTTAGCGTTTTGAGTGGTTATTTTTGCTATATTTTCAAAACTTGTATTCCTAATCTCCGCTATTTTTCTAACTATATATTTTACATAAATTGGCTCATTTCTTTCTCCGCGATGAGGATTCGGCGTTAAATACGGCGCGTCTGTTTCTACCATAAATCTGTTTTCTGGAATATCTTTTATCCAATCAAATCCTTTTGCAAAAGTAATAATACCAGTAAAAGAAATTAAAAAACCTAAATTAAAATATTTTTTTGCCGTAGACAAATCTTGATTGAAACAATGGATTACTCCCCTTGCCTTTGGATAATCTATTTTCAATTTTTGTAAAATTTTTATTAAATCCTGATGCGCCTCGCGGCAATGAATCATTACTGGTAAATTTAATTCTTGCGCTAATTCAAATTGTTTGATAAAAATTTCTTTTTGTTTTTCTTTTGTCTTTTTTATCTGCTCATCACTTATTTTACCTATAACTCTATCTTTTATATGAAAATAATCCAATCCAATTTCGCCAATCGCGACAACTTTTTTATTTTTAGCTAATTTTTTATAACTATTATAATCAAAATTTTCTTTTCGACTTTTAAACTGTATATCTCCTTCGTTAACATAAAAATCCTCTAAATGTATAGGGTGTAGTCCAATTATCGCGTAAACTCCTTCTTGATATTCATTCGCAATTTTAACAGCCCTTTCTGATGTGCTAATCTGCGAGCCAACATTTATCAACCAAGTATTATTTTTTAAAGCCCTTTTAATGACTTTTTTATAATCATTCTTAAAATCTTTAAAATTTGTATGAGTATGTATATCAATAAGCATAAATTTGATTTTTATTTGTTCGCTCTATTTACAGCCCCCTCCTCCCATAAAGTAAGTTAGAAAAATATTCTATTTAAATAACTCAATTAATTCTTTAGGCGAATCAATAATAAAATCAGGACGCGCTTGTAAAATCCTTTCTTTACTATGATACCCCCAGGTTACTCCGACTGTTTCGACTCCTGCTTTTTCCCCTTCAATAATATCTCCTTTTGTATCGCCAATATAATATATTTTTTCCTTAAAATATTTTTTTTTAATTAACAATATTTTCTGATCTTTAGAAATTCCATTCTCAACTCCGCTTACTTCTTTAATATAATTTATATTATGATACAAAAGATAATCCTTTACTGTCTTTGTTGAATTAGAAGTAACAATAAAAATATCATTATTTTTTGATAATTGCTTAAGAATTATCTTAATATCTTTAAATAATTTAATTTTGCCCTGATATAATTTAAAATATTTTTTAAAATCATTAATAACTAAAAAGGGAATTTTTTTATTAAATATTTCAAGCTCTGCGACAGATTTATAAAAATTTTTATCAAATAATTTTATAAATTCATCTTTATTTATGACTTTATTAATTTTGTGCTTTTTGCAAACATAATTAAAAATCTTCATTGCAAAATTTAAAGAATCAACTATTACTCCGTCATAATCAAAAATCAGAACTTTCTTCATAAAAAAATATCTTTACTTTTCAAAAAAATTTATAATTTAAATTAATTTAACAAATTATTAAAATTTCCGCAACAAATAGCAGCCGCCAAGGCGTCAGCCGCATCGTCAGGTTCAGGAATTTTTTTCAAATTCAATATTTTTTTTACCATCTCTTGAACCTGATTCTTATCAGCTCTGCCATAGGAAGACACAGCTTGTTTAATCTGTAAAGGAGTGTACTCAAAAATTTGAATTTTGCTTTGAATAACTGTCAAAATTATTACTCCTCTTGCCTGTCCAACCTCCATCGCAGTTTTAACATTTTTATAAAAAAACAATTCTTCTATTGCCACTATATTAGGCTTATATTTTCTAATAATACTTTTTAGCTCTTTATGAATTTGCGCTAAGCGATCAGGGAAGATGTCTTTTGCCGAAGTGTTAATAGCTCCATAATTAACTATGGAAATGTTACTATTTTTATCTTTCTTGATTATCCCATAGCCAACAATGGCAAATCCAGGATCAATCCCAAGAATTGTTATCGGATATTTATTATTTATCATTTGATTTTATTTTTTATAGTGACCTGGCCACTACAAAATAACATTTGTATAAAAATTATTGACATCTTCACATTCATTTAAAGCATCAAATATATTTCTAACTTTTTCTATTTCTTTTTGCCCTGTTACTTTTTTAGTTTCTTTTGGAAGAAATTCAATTCCCGCGTCCTCAATTTTAAGATTATTCTTTTCTATTTTTTCTTTTATTTTTTGTAATTCTTTTTCTTTTGTATAAACAATCAAATCTTTACCGTCTTTTTTAATATCTTCGGCTTCATAATCTATTAAATTCAATTCAAATTCTTCTATATCTAAATCTAAATTTTTAATTTTTGATTCATAATTTTTAATCTTTATTACTCCCTTTCTTTTAAATTGCCACATCACACTATTTTTACTTACTAAGGAACCATTATATTTAGAAAAAATATGCCTAATTTCTGAAACCGCGCGATTTTTATTATCAGTTAATGATTCAATCACAAAAAAAATATTTCCAGGACCGATCGCTTCATATAAAATTTTTTCTATAATCTCTCCTTTTAATTCCCCTATTCCTTTTTTAATCGCGCGTTCAATTTTGTCTTTCGGCATATTGGCATCTTTAGCTTTTTCAATAAACATTCTTAAATTAAAATTAGTTTCAATATTTCCTCCATTTTCCCTAGCTGAAACAGTTATATTTCTTGCTAATCTACTAAAAAGAGCGCTCCGTTTTTTATCGGTTGCTTCTTTTTGTCTTTTAGTTGTCTCCCATTTACTATGTCCAGACATAATATTAAAAAATCAAAATGCAAAATGACATATTAAAAATTAAAATTAATAGAAATTATTAAAAATATAATTACCTTGAATTACGA
>JAACEG010000004.1 GCA_011682665.1 Lysobacteraceae bacterium | reverse complement strand
GGGATTGCTTCGTCGTTCCTCCTCGCAATGACAGGATTTTTCTTGGGATTGCTTCGTCGTTCCTCTCCGAAGGAGTTCGTATGACTCTTCGGGGTCCATCGGACCTCGCAATGACATTTCGTAATTCAAGGTAATTACGTAGTATGGAAGTTTTCGCCCAAGATGTTTTATATCAAATTTATTTGCATTGTTTTATTTTTTAGTATATTATAAAAATAAATTTATAAATTTTTTTTTATTTTTCCGTATAAATGGAAGAAAAAGTGGTTTTTGCTTAAAATAATATTATTATGATAAAAATTAACGAAAAACAGGATAGAATTAAAAAATTAGAAAATTTGAAAAAATTAGGCATAGACCCTTATCCCGCAAAGTGTCAAAGGCAATATAGAATTATTGAGATTATTGATAATTTTTCTAAATTTGAAAAACAAAAAAATAATTTTTTTATTGTCGGGCGATTACGAAGCATCAGACAGCATGGCAATTTAGCTTTTGCGAATTTAGACGATGGGAGTGAAGAGATACAGATTGCTATTAGCAAAAAAAAGATCGGCGCTGATAATTATAAAATTTTTATAAAAAATATTGATGTCGGCGATTTTATTCAAATTAAAGGATCTGTTTTTATTACGCATAAAGGGGAAAAAAGTATTCTTGTTTCTAAATTCAAAATTTTATCAAAAGCTATTCTTCCTTTGCCTGATAAATGGTCTGGTTTCAAGAATAAAGAAGAACAATTACGGAAAAGGTATTTAGATATTTTAATGAACCCAAAAACAAAAGAAATATTTAAAAAAAAGGCTATTTTTTGGAAAACTATTCGTGAGTTTCTAACTGAACAAAATTTTTTAGAAGTTGAAACACCTGTTTTGGAAACCGCTACTGGCGGAGCGGATGCTAAGCCTTTTATTACTCATCATAACGCTTTAGATATGGATGTTTATTTAAGAATTTCAGGAGGAGAACTTTGGCAAAAAAGATTAATGATAGCTGGGTATGAAAAAACTTTTGAGATTGGCAGAATTTTTAGAAATGAGGGAATGGATAGCGAACACTTGCAAGATTATACGCAAATGGAATTTTATTGGGCTTATGCTGATTATCAAGATGGAATGAAATTAGTAGAAAAAATGTATAAAAATATAGCTAAAAAAACTTTTCATACTTTAAAATTTAAAATAAATAATTTTGATATTGATTTAGGAAAAAAATGGGAAATATATGATTATTTGAAAATTGTTAAAAAAGAAACAGGAATTGATGTATCAAAGACAAATATTGAAGAAATAGAAGCTAAATTAAAAGAGCTTAAAGTTAAATATGATAAAAAGGGATTTAATATGAACAGGGCAATTGATAATTTATGGAAATATTGCCGTAAAAAAATTAAAGGACCTGGATTTTTAATTGGATTACCTTTGGAAGTTTCACCTTTAGCGAAAAAAAATATTAATAATCCAAAAATTACGCAACGTTTTCAACCGATTATTGCTGGTTCTGAATTAGGAAACGGTTATTCCGAATTAAATGATCCTTTAGATCAGGCTAGAAGATTCAAACAACAAGCCAAACTTCGCGAAGCAGGGGATGAGGAAGCCCAGATGAATGATGAAGAGTTTGTAATAGCCTTAGAATATGGGATGCCACCTTCTTGTGGATTCGGATTTAGTGAACGATTATTTAGTTTTTTTATGGACAAATCAGTAAGAGAATGTCAGATTTTTCCATTAATGAAGCCAAAATAATAAAATTTATTTTTATATTCTTTAAATAATTTTATATAATACTCCGTGGTTTTGCGTAAAATTTTAATCTTTCGCTAATAGACAATTACAGATTATAAGTTTATGGCTCGTAGCTTTAACGAAGGGCTAAATTTTAATTTGAAAAGCAAAGGAGTATAAAATTGCCAATGTTAGAGACAACATTAAAAAAAGTGATGGTGTTTGGAACATTCGACAAATTCCATCCCGGGCATATTAATTTTTTAAAACAAGCCGAGCAGTATGGAGATTATTTAATAGTTGTTGTGGCGCGAGATATAACAGTAAAAAAATTAAAAGGAAAAGCGCCGAAATTTAGTGAAAAAGAAAGGCAGAAAGAGATTATTAAAAGCGCTTTAGCTGATGAAGTTGTTTTGGGAAAATTCAAGAATAAATACAAATTAATAAAATATTTTAGGCCGGATGTTATTTGTCTTGGTTATGACCAAAAGTATTTAGTTGATGGATTATCAGGACAATTAAAGAAATTTGGAATAAAGAATGTAAAAATAATTCGTTTAAAAGCTTACTATCCTGAAAAATATAAATCATCATTGATATAAAATTTTTAGGATTGTTAAGATATTTAGGATTTTTAGGATTATTAAAATGTTTAAATTTTTTAGGATATAAAGTAAATTTTTAATTCGTAATTTCAGCTCGCCACGGCGAGCTGACCAGTCTCTGGCTGGCATAATTCGCAATTCTAATTATATGTTAGATATAAAATTTATTAGAAAAAATCAAAAACAAGTTAAAAAAGCAGTGAAAAATAAAAATCTCAGTGTTGATATTGATAAACTTTTATTGCTTGATGAAGAGAAGAGGGGACTACTTCTTAAAATTGATAAATTACGAGCCGAAAGAAATGAAATAGCAAAAGTTGGAAAAAATAAAAAACCAAGTAAGAAACTGATAACTCAAGGAAAAAAAATTAAAAAAAATATTCTAAAAATTGAAAGTAAACTAAATAAGATAGAAAATAATTATAATAATTTGATTTATTTAGTTCCAAATTTATATTCAAATGATACGCCAATAGGGCATGATGAATCTGATAATAAAATTATTAAACAATACGGAAAAATTCCAAAATTTGATTTTAAAGTTAAAAATCATATGGAACTAGGGATCCTTCATAATATTATTGATACAAAAAAATCGTCTATTATATCAGGAGCAAGATTTGACTATTTATTTAATGATGCTGTGAAGTTACAATTTGCGATAATTCAGTTTGTTATTGATACTTTAACTGATAAAGAAATTATAAAAAAATTAGCAAATAAAGTAGGTAATCCTTTTGATAAAACATTTGTTCCAGTAATTACACCTGTAATTGTTAAATCTGAAATAATGAAAAAAATGGATAGATTTGATCCGCTTGATGATAGATATTATTTAGAGCAAGATGATTCTTTGTTAGTTGGTAGCGCTGAGCATGCGCTTGGGCCATTGCATATAAATGAAATTATAGAAGAAAAAAATTTACCCATTCGTTACCTTGGTTATTCAACCGCTTTTAGGAGAGAAGCGGGCACTTATGGCAAAGATATGAATGGAATTTTAAGACGGCATCAATTTGATAAATTGGAAATGGAAAGTTTTATTCAACCAGAATATGGGTTAGTTGAGCAAAATTTGATTATTGCTATCCAAGAATATTTAACGCAACAATTAGAAATACCATATCAACTTGTTTTAAAATGTACAGGTGATATGGGGAAACAAGATTTTAGGGCAATTGATGTAGAGTGTTGGATGCCTGGGCAAAATAAATATAGAGAAACACATACTTCAGACTATATGACTGATTTTCAATCAAGAAGACTAAATACAAAATATAGAACAAAAAATAACAAAAAAAAATTAGTTCATATGAATGATGCGACAGCTTTTGCTATAGGAAGAATTTTAATTGCTATTTTAGAAAACTACCAGCAAAAAGACAGTTCTATTATTGTGCCAAAAGTTTTAAGAAAATGGGTAGGCAAAGATGTTATTAAAAAATCAAGAAAAAATGTTTAATAAGACTAAAAATATAAATCTTTCTCCTATAAAAGATATTGAAATAAGAGCGAGTAAAATTCCTAATATTGTCTCTTTAGCGCAAGGCATTCCTTCTTTTGATACAGCAGATATTATAAAAGAAAAAACAATAGAAAAAATAAATAAAGGGCTTGTCTCAAAATATTCTCTTTCCCCTGGACTTCTGGAATTAAGAGAGGCGATTGAGCAAGAGTTGGCAGGGGAAAAAATGTTTTATGATTTCGAAACAGAAATTTTAGTGACTGCTGGCGCCATGGAAGCTATTACCGCTTCATTGTTAGCTATTTTAGATAAAGGAGATGAAGTGCTTCTTCCCAGTCCGACTTATACCTCGTATCAAGAAGCGATAAAAGTCGCTAATGGAATTCCTGTTTTTGTTGATTTAATTGAAAAAGATGGTTGGGCATTTTCTATTAAAAATTTTAAACAAAAGATTTCAAATAAAACAAAAGCAATTTTATTTTGCAATCCTAATAATCCAACTGGAACTATTTATGCAAAAAACCAGCTAATAGAGTTGTCCAAGCTTGCTAAAAAATATAATTTATATATATTGAGCGATGAGGTATATAAAGATTTTATCTATCAAGAAGGAGAACAAAATAATTTTTTTAGTTTGGCGCAAATTCCTGAATTAAGAAAAAGAATAATACGAATTTTTAGTTTTTCCAAAAGCCACGCAATGACTGGTTGGCGTGTCGGTTTTTTACATAGTGATGTTTCAATTGTAAAAGAAATATTAAAAATACATGACAGTTTAGTCACTTGCGCGCCTGTTGTTTCGCAATATGCCGCTTTAGCAGCTTTAGAATATGGCAGAGAGGCAATAAAATTTTATAAGCAAGAATATATCAAACGGCGCGAATTGATTTGTAGAAGATTAGATAAATTAAAAAACATCTTTTCATATCAAAAACCAAATAGCTCTTATTATGTTTTTCCTGATTATTCTAATTTTTCAAAATTAGACAGTTGGAAGTTTTCTATAAAATTATTAGAAGAGGGGAAAGTAGCCGTTGTTCCAGGCGTTGCTTTCGGTCCTAATGGCGAGAATCATATTAGATTATCTTTTGGCAGAACAGAAGAGGATATAAATAAAGCCTTTGATCGTATGGAAGAATATTTTAAATAAATTCCTCTTATTAATACCCCCTCTAGCTCCCCCTACAAGGGGGAGAATCGTGAGAAACAGGTTCCTCTCCTTTTAGGGGAGGTTAGGTGGGGTAAAAACTAAATAATACCCCCTCTAGCTCCCCCTAAATAGAGGGAGAACGAAAAAACGATTTCCCCTACAAGAGGGAGAACGAAAAAACGATTTCCCCTACAAGAGGGAGAACGAAAAAACGATTTCCCCTAAATAGGGGAGAACAAGAATAACAGATTCCTCCCCTATTATAGGGGAGGTTAGGAGGGGTAATTAGAGGAGCCTGCCAGCCGGCTTGTCTCGCCATAGCTTTAGCGAGGCGAGTAGGCAGGGTTAGGTGTGGTGAAAAAATTTATGAAAAAAATATTTAAAAAAATAATACAATTTTATCTGAAAATTTTAAGTAAAATTGTTTTAACCAGACATAAGCCTGAAATTATTGTGATAGCCGGAAGCACAAATAAACACACGATAAAACAAGAAATTAAAAATATTCTATCTGATAAATTTTCTATTAGAACAGGACCGAAACATTATAATGCGGAAATTGGCGTACCTTTAACAATTTTTGGTTTAACAAGCAATAGCAGTAAAATTAAAATTTGGTTAAAAATTATTTTAAAAGCGACAAAAATCGTTTTATTTGATAAAACATTTCCTGAAAAAATAATTTTGGAATTAGGTATCAGTCATCCAAATGATATGAACTATTTTTTACCAATTATAGATCCGAAAATTGTTATTTTAACTGATATTACTCCTAAATATCTTGATAATTTTGGAACGCTTGATAATGAAGCTCAAGAGTTTGCCAAAATTGTTAAAAAAATAGATGAGGATGGATTACTATTATTAAATTATGATGATTTGCGAATGAGAAATTTAAAAAAATTTGCTAGGTCTAAAGTATTGTATTATGGAAGAGGGGAAGGAAGCAATTTTAAGGCTTCAAATATAATAATAAAAAATAATAAGCAAGAATTTAATTTAAGATATAATAATATAAATAAAAAAATTGTATCAAATAAATTTGGCCTTCATTATATTTATGCTCAGTTAATAACTGAAGCAATTAAAAAATATTATAATATTTAGGAGGCTCGTTGCTTATTATTTTACGACGCCTAATATTTTTTTATATGAAGAGAATAGATTATGCCCAAAAAAAATATTTTAATTCTCTTTTTAACAAAAAAAGAACTCTTTTGGACAAAAAGAAGAGAAAAGCAAGATTAAAAATTATCGGATTTTTATTATTTTTTTTAACCATTATTATAACAACAATATATATTTTATTTAGTGGATATTTTACAATCAAAAATATTAAAATTAAAGGAAATAAAGACACACAAACAAATGAAGTTTTTTTGTATGTAAATAATAAATTAAATAAAAAAATTCTTTTTTTATTTCCTAATAATTATTGGCTTGTTAATATAAAAGAACTAGAAAATAATATTAAAAATAATTTTAGTTTTAGAAAAGTTATCATAAAAAAAGATTTTCCTGACAAATTATTAATTAATATTATAGAAAATGAGCCAAAGTTTATTCTTTTAAATAATACTCAGAACAAATATTATACGATAGATGAACAAGGTTTAATTATAAAAGAAATTAGTAAAGAAAAGGCTAATAATACCAAAGATTTATTAAAAATCGTTAATAATAGATCAAAAATAGATTTTTATAATCATCAAGCTATAACATTAGATGAAATAATATTTTTTTATAAAATATCTAATTATTTTGATAAAAAAGATCAAAATATAGTTTTTTTTGAAAAAAATGATAATGATTTTAATAAAATGACGGTTGTTTTGAACAATAAAATAAAAATTTATTTTGATATAAATGAGGATATTGATAAACAAATAGATAAGTTAGACAAATTAATAAATAATAAAGATATAAATAAGGATATAAAAGAATATATTGATTTAATGTATAAAAACAAAATTTATTATAAATAGGCTACTTCGCTGTCATTCCCGCGAAAGCGGGAATCTCTTGGTTTTTAGTTAGAAGGACATCCGTTTGTTTACTATTTATAGGATTATAGGATAAATATAAAATATAGTGTCGTTAAATGTATATTGTGCGACGCTATTTATTTTATATTTTTTATTAACCACTACCATAAATAAATGCCGTGACTTTAAGTCTCGGCATTGTTTATTATGATTTATTATATCATCCCTATTCTTGATAAAATATGCAAGGAGAAATTTTTGTCACATCAATATCAATATTATCATTATCAATATCAATAATATCTTCGCAATCCTTAGAACAAAAAGTTCTAGATGGTTGACCTGCATAGATAGGATTCCTATAAACATAATTTTTACATTTTTCCCCTTTGCATATTCTCCTACTATCCTTTTTTCTTTTACCAAACCCATTAATTTTTCCGGCAATTTTCATTTTGCCACTACCCTCCTTCTTTTATTTATCTGGAAAATATAAAAGCATCCAATCAGGTATATTTGCTTTAACTTTATCTGTTTTTTGTTTTTTCTCTTTTTGAAATAACGATATTTTTTTCTCCATTTTGTTTTGCGGGAGAAAAAAATCAAGAATTAAACAAGGAATATTTTCTCTAGTTCTCATATTATCCCCCTCCTATTTTTTGTTTATTTTTTATTTTAGTTTTATATTAACTTAAAAAAATAATTTGTAAAGTAATTTTACAACATCCCCTACTCTAAAAATCAGGCATATAGCCACTTAGAGGATCAACAGGAATCCCATTAAGCCGAACTTCAAAATGTAAATGTGCGCCAGTAGTTAGCTTCCCTGCGCCAGGAGTGCCTGGTTTACCCCCTGTTTTCCCAATTATCTCTCCTCTTGTTACAAATTGATCTTCTTTAACTAAAATTTTGCTAACATGACCATACACAGTTGATATACCATTATCGTGAATTAACATAATATAACTATACCCCATTCCATTGTCGTGTGCTTTGGCAACATAACCGTTAGCAGGCGCGTGAATAGGCGTTCCTTGCGATATTCTAATATCTATACCAGGATGTTCAAATAAATAACGGAAAGGATAAGTTGGATCATGAAAATAAGCGCTAATGCCCCGAGAAGGGTCAACTGGCCAGGAAAGCTTTGATGAATCATCTAATACTCTTTTCTTTTTTTGTTCTTCAAATAATTTTCTCTTCTCTCTTTCTAATCGTAGGATGTTTTTGTTGGCCTTTATTCTATCTTGTTTTGTTTTTTTAAGCAATCTTTGAAATATTCTTTCACTATATTTCGTTTCTTTTAATAAGGTTTCTTTTAGTGTTTTTTCTTCTTCTAAACCTTTTTTCTCGCCAATCAATTTTTTATTTAATTTTTCTAAATTTTGTTTTTTACGTTCTAATAAATCTTTATCTTTCTCTAAATTTTCTTTTAAAAGTATCACTTTATCTAAAACATTTTTTAATTGATATTCTATATCTTTTGTAAAAGTTAAGTAATTAAAAAAATCTGAAAACGAATCATTAAGCACTAAAACTTCCAAATAACTTTTTTGGTCGTTTTTATAAATCAATCTAATAAAATCAGCTATTTTTTGTTTCTGTTTTTCTATTTCTTTTTTTTTAGCATCTATTTCTAATTCCTTTTTTTCTATTTCTTTCTTTTTTTGGATTATTTCTTCTTGGGTAATCTTAATATCTATTTTTTTTTCAGCAATTCTATTGTCAAATACTGATATTTGCTCTTCCAAAGTTGATATTTCTATTGTTTTTTCTTCAATCGCTTTTTTATAAGACTCGGCTTTCTCTTTTAATTTTTTAATATTTTCTTTTTGTTGTCCAATCCCCTTCTCGGTTGTTTTTATTTTATTGTTAGTTTCATCTTGATAAGCGAAAACTTTATAACTATTTTTTATTCCTAATAATAAAATTAGGATCAAAATTAATCCAATAAAAATTTTTTTGCTATTTTTAAAAATATTTTTCACAAGCATTGCATTTAAAATTTACAATTTTAATCCTCAGTAACATAAATTTTTCCAACCAGTAATTAATAATTCTTAATACTTAATACTAGATACTTAATACTTAAAATATATTATAACAAAAAATAAAAAAATAAACAATGTCATTGGACATTCCTGTTATTGCGAGGAAGGAGTAAAACGACTGACGAAGCAATCCCATGGAATAACAGCGCCAATCCTCGGGATTGCTTCGTCGCTCCTTTCAGTCGCTCCTCGCAATGACAATGCGATTTTATAATGTTTTATCTGTATAGGGGCTGGTGACGAGAGCCGTTTCTACTGCAATTTTCATCTTTTGGTCAAATTTTCTTCAAATTTTTTTACCTTACCTTAGGGGTAGGCTAAAAAAATTATTTAAAAAATTTGTCTCAAAATCTAAAAATTTCGTTACGAAAACACTCTCGTCACCAGACCCTATATAACCGCCAATTATATGATTTAAATTTATTATTTAATCTTAAAATTTTTATCAGAGATTTTTTTAATAAACTCATCTGCTTGAGATTCATAATTTGCGCCGAATGATTTAACTTTTTTAGCAATTTCAATAGCTTTATCTTTGTCTCCTTTATAAATATAAGATAGGGAAAGATCAATCCAATATTTTGGCTCATCAGGGCAAATTTTTGTTAATTTTTTATAAAATTCAATAGCAAAATCATATTCTTTAGTAGCGACAGCAGCAGATGCGATTCTTTTTAAACTTTTTTCTTTCTGATATTTTATTCCAAGTTTATCCATCTTGTTTAAATAATTGTTAATTTCATCAGTTTGATGGGAAACCATAAGCATTAAAATCAAATTAAGATAAGATTCCTCTACTTGATTATTCAAACTAATAGCTTGTTTAAAACTTTTTATTCCTTTTTTATAAAATTCAGACGCCTTTCCCTTTTCTCCTTTCTCTGAGTAGTAGTTTCCCAAATAAATTTGCGCATAACCTCTCTCATAATAAATATGTGGTCTTGTCGGGCTCAGATTTTCTGCTTCTTTGGAAACAGCAATAACATTATTTAAAAGATTAATATTATAAATATATGCCCTATTATAATGCCGCATTAATAATATATAATTAGCAACATCATTGGGCATCTCTAAAATTTGTTTTTTTAATTCTTCATTTATCTTTAAAGAAGCCTTTCTGCGGAAAGCATCAGTTTTGTCTTTTTTATAAATCATAGTATCAACGAATTCAGCAAAACGAATTCTATATTCCTGATTCCCGTAAGTATTATAGGAAAGAGCTTTTAAAAATAAATTATAACTATTTTCAAAGTCTTTTGAGCTTGCCGCTTTCATTGCCTTAATTATTGTCATATTGGCTTCTGCTGGCTTAATATTAACTAGATATATAATCGGTAAAAAAAGAATCAATAAAATAACAAAATTTATTTTATAAAACTGTTTATTTTCTAATATTTTGAATTTGAATTCTTTATCATAAGAAGAAAGGAACCCTAAAATCAAAACTAATGGAATATAAGTTACTAAAACATCAAAAACAAAGAGATCCTGTATAAAATAAGCAAAAATTAAAGAAATAAAAATTATTGCTGTTATTTTATCTGTTGAATCGTTATTTCTTTCTTCATCTATGTTTTGACCTGTTTTTTTTCTTAAAAAGTATTTTTTAAAAAAAGAAATAATAAAACATTCATTTTTCTTAATAATTATTTTTTTAAACAAAAAATAGGCTGGATAAAAAATCAAAAAAACATAAGCTAATAGTCCAATTATTCCGCCTGTAACGGCGCGGTCAAAAATAACATTGTGGGCCCTGTCAAACCAAATTCGCGATCCAGGATCTTCGTAAATATATGGATTAAAATATTTATTAAAAACTAAGTTAAAATTTTCATAGCCCCAGCCAAATAATGGTTTATTTTTGATTCCTTGCCAAGCTGAGCTCCAGGTCATTAGACGAGTATCTGTAGTTCTGTCATTTAAGGAAATACTGGACATTCTTTTTAGAAATTCTGAATTTTTAACAAAAGAAGTATTTTGATTAAAATAGACAAAACCTCCAAACAAAAATAATATTAAAATAAGTAGTAAAAAAGCTTGTTTTATTTTTTTGTTGGTTTTTGTGAAAAAAACAAGTAAAAATATTGATAGAATTAAAGAAAATATTAAGCCAACAAAAGCTCCTCTTGTCGCTGTTTGAATAATAATATAAAGCTCAAAGATAGCTGTTAAAATATAATATTTTTTTAGCCACTGATTTTTTCTTTGAAAGAAAAGGAAAACAGCAAAAAAAACTCCAAAAATTAGATAACCGGCTAAAAAAGCCGGATTGCCAATTGTGGATGAAAGCCTCCCCTGCCCTGCGTTTAAAACAAAATTTAGATTCAATTTTTGTCCTAAGGCGAAAAAACTCACAACTAAACTCCCAATAATAGCAAGGTCAAAATATAAAAGCCATTCTTTTTTGTTTCTGATAAATCCTGAAATTATCGTGAAGAAAGCAAAAAGATGGAGTAATAACATTATCCCTTCGCTTCTTTCTATATCGCCCCAAAAACTAAGATAAAAGTTGCTCCCTAATAATGAGGATATAAAAGTTAAGACAATATAAGTTAAGAAAGAAAAAAATATAATTGTAAAACGTGGTTTATAATTAATATTGATTGAAATTAACAACAAATAAAGAACAAAAATAATCTCAATAATTACTCTGAAAACTAAAACTTTAGTAAAAATAAAAGGGAAAAAAAATCCGCCATACATTAAAACAGGAACAAAAGCAATTATCCCTAACCCTAACCATATTACATATTTTAATGTTTTTTCCAGCATAAACAATATAATTTTTGGAACTGGTAGGTAACTTGTGGGCTAGGCCCTAAATTTTTTCCTAACCAATGTTATCCAGTTATGATATTTTGGCAATTCGACTTTTGCCAATTCTAATGGTGATTTATTATTTCTTTTTATCTAAAATATCAATAGATTCCAACAATACAACAGCTGAAATTATAATAATAGCTTTTCCGTTATCGGCTAAATCAAAAATTTTCCTTGCTTTTTTTTGAAAGTTTAGAACTATCGGTTAAATACCATAAAAAGGCATGAGTATCGGCAACATAATATTGCATAAAATTAAATTTTTACTGTTTTAAATACAGACTTTTTTGCTTTTTGTATATTTTTTTCGTTTATTACTACTCCTTTTAAAATACCCTTTAATGAAATTATAGGATGTTTAATAGTTGTTTTTTTTATCATCAAAATATCTTTTTCTATTTTACCTATTTTTTTTATCTGTTTAATTGAATATATTGTTTTTGTATTCATATTTTTAAAATTATTTTTTATTTATAATGATTTGTGAATAAAATAATTTCAATATTATTTTTGTCTAAAATACAAATTCCGCGATATTTTTTATCAAGCCTAAAACTGTAAAAAACTGTATCTTTCAAAATTATTTTTTCAAAATTTAATGACGGATGAGATAAATCGTTTTCTAAAAAATTTTTAGCTTTTTCCCATTTCTTGCATAATCTATGCTTATTAAGATATATATTTAAATGCGATTTTATATGTTTAATTTTATATTTCATTATTTTTTAATAGGGCTATTATAAAAATCAGATTTTTTATAGCCATTTAATAATTCCCTTTTAAAATTTTTATTCAGATTAACTTTTTCCAAATCTTTTTCCAACTGTTTCGCTGGTATCCATTTTGTTTCCTCTATTTCAACCATTTTTACAGCTTTAATTTTAATCTCATTTTTGTCCTTATCAAACACAGCTTTTAATGTGTCGGTGCCAAAAAAATTCCGCCATTCTTTTGGTATTGTTATTTGTCCTGTGCCAAAAAGTTTTAATGTTTTTGTTTTCATAAAATTATTTAATTACATAATTATATAATTACATAATAATATAAATAAATAAAATGTCAAATTTTTTAATAAATTATTTGGGCGATTTTGTCAATCCCAGTCCGATAATCTGTTACCAATTCTATATATTTATTATTTTCTCTATCAATTTTTACAAATTTATTCACGCCTTT
>JAACEG010000061.1 GCA_011682665.1 Lysobacteraceae bacterium | reverse complement strand
TTTTTTAGCCTACCCTAAGGTAAGGTAAAAAAATTTGAAGAAAATTTGACCAAAAGATGAAAATTGCAGTAGAAACGGCTCTCGTCACCAGCCCTTACATAACAAGCTTAATAATAAAAATTATCTTTAAAAAATATGCTATCAATTCGTTTATCTCGTGTTGGCAAAAAAAAACAGCCAATCTATAAAATAATTGTTCTTGATAAAAAAAAAGATCCCTGGGGCAAATTTATAGAAAATTTAGGAAGCTATAATCCAAGAACAAATCCTAGAACTATTAATTTAAAAATAGAAAGGATAAAATACTGGTTAAGCATTGGCGCGCAACCAAGCGCTACTGTTTATAATTTTTTAGTTGATGAAAAAATTATTAATACTAAAAAAGTAAAGACTACAATTCCTAAGAAAAAAGAAAAAACAAAAGAAGAAAAAGAAGAAATTAAAAAAGAGGATTCACCGGTTGAGAAGAAAAAAGAGAATGAAGGAGAAAAAGGCAAAGAAAAGAATCTTCCTGCTAACGAAAAAAAGAAAAAAAATAAGGGAAACGAAAATAAATAAGATGACAAGAAAAAAGAAAAAAAATAATTTTATAAATATTTATTATGACCGAAAAAAAAGATAATAAAAAATATCCGCCAGCTGGCGAAGAAAAATTAGATAAAACAAAAGCTGAAACAGAAACTACAAAAAAAAATCCAATAGCTAATGGGAAAAAACCTAAAATTTCTAAACAAAAAAATATTATTAAACCATCCGAAATAAAACCCGGAATGGTTGTTAAAATTTGGCAAAAAATTAAAGAGAAAAATCCAAAAGGAGAAATAAAAGAAAGATTACAATATTTTGAAGGCACTGTTTTAGCGCGCAAAGCAAAAAATGAGATTGGCGCGACTATTACTGTCCGCAAAATATCTAACGGCGTTGGAGTTGAAAAAATTTTCCCTTTGTCATTGCCTACTATTACAAAAATTGAACTATTACAAAAAATAAAAACAAGGAGGGCAAAACTTTATTTTTTACGCCAAAAACATAAAAGACGTTTAAAAAAGGTGAAAACGTCTTAACAAAAAAATTAAAACAGATTATTATTTTTAATTAACCTTTAATTTTTTAAGGGATTTATTTTTTATTTTGAATTTTAAAAATCATTATTTAGGGGCTGATGACAAGAGCGTTTTCGTAACGACCCCAGTTAGCCAGCCGGCAACGGGGTAAAAATTTTTAGATTTTGAGACAAATTTTTCAGGTATTTTTTTTAGCCTACCCTAAGGTAAGGTAAAAAAATTTGAAGAAAATTTGACCAAAAGATGAAAATTGCAGTAAAAACGTCTCTCGTCGCCAGCTCCTATTTGACAAAATTACTAACGCTTTCCACATCAAAGCGGATGTGGCGGAACTGGTAGACGCGCAAGCCTAAGGAGCTTGTGTCCGCAAGGTCGTGGAGGTTCAAGTCCTCTCATCCGCACCAAATTTATTGCTTTAAATTATCAATAAGGGCGGATGGCGGAATTGGCAGACGCGCATGGTTCAGGGCCATGTGATAGAAATATCTTGGAGGTTCAAATCCTCTTCCGCCCACGAAATTATTTTTAAACAAGATTTTTATGAATTTTTTAAAATATTTTAAGCCTTTATAAACAACAGCTTAATGTTGATTTAAAAAAAATAGAAAAATTTACCTGAAAAATATGAAAAGTTTCATTTTAATTATCTTGGATTACGAAATACATAAATTTCGCTGTCTTTGCGAGAAAGGAGCGAAGCGACTGACAAAGCAATCTCAATAATTGGCGATATATTCTCGGGATTGCTTCGTCGTTCCTCCTCGCAATGACATTTCGTAATTCAAGATAATTATTTGATTGAAACATCAACTCTTTATTCTTCTAATATTGAGACAACTCAATGGATTTGAATTCTTTTATGAATTCCAAAAAATTTAAGGATAGGAAGAAACCAAAAAAATCTACAGAAATTATGGATTTAGTAAAAACTTATAATCTTGCTGAAAAGCATAAATTGACCAAAGTCAATTTTTTATATAATAAAATTAATTCAAATTTAACTTAAACACATTTGCCTAACGGAGAGGCAATTTATAAAAAGTAAAAAACATTTTAAATAAATTTTAGAATAGACACGCTACGTCTAATATTACGATTATTTGATTTGTTTATTTTACAATCATTTTAACTTATGATACAAAACAAACTAAACGTTTCTTCGTCTTTTAAACGAAGAATAATTGAGACAGCAAATCCGTTCCCCCAGCCGCCAGCCAACGGAGCGAATGGCAGAAAAAATAGGTCTGTTCAACATAGATTTAAAACAAGCCGTGTAACTCCAAGAAGGATTTTTGGAAATAAAAATCAAGCTCAAATTGCGGCAAGACAAAATTTCGCGGAAAAAATTTTTGAAAAAGGAAAATTAAAAATTATAGTTTTAGGTGGATTAGAAGAAGTTGGGCGCAATATGACAGTTATTGAATATGAAAACGATATAATGATCATTGATATGGGATTACAATTTCCAGAAGAAAATATGCCTGGCATAGATTATATTATCCCTAATGTAGAATATTTAAAAAATAAAACAGCCAATATTAGAGGCGTTGTTATTACGCACGGGCATTATGACCATATTGGAGCCATTCCGCATCTTATGCCAATTTTAGGAAATCCTACTATTTATACTGGAAAACTAACAGCAGGGTTTATTAAAAAAAGGCAAGATGAATATCCGGAAACACCAAAATTAAACTTTTCAATAATAGATGAAACATCTAAGATACAATTAGGAAAAGCTTTTTCAATTGAATTTTTAAGAGTCAATCATTCTATTCCTGATTGTTTTGCGATAATTGTTCATACCCCTCTTGGAACAATTTTCCATACTGGAGATTTTAAAATTGATTATTCTCCTGTTAATGATAAACCAGCGGATTTAAATAGAATTGCTCAATTAGGCGGACAAGGAATCTTAATCTTAATGTCTGATTCAACAGACGCTACAGAACCTGGTTATCAGATTTCAGAATCTTCAATCGGCGACAAAATGAGTAAATTGTTTGAAAAAATTAGAGGTAGAATTATAATCGGAACTTTTGCTTCGCAAATTAGCCGTATTCAAAAAATTTTTGATATTGCGCAAAAATATGGAAGATTTATTTGTTTACAAGGTAGAAGTATGAATAATAATATTGAAATTGCACATCAAATAGGTTACCTTAAATTTAATCCAAAAATTTTAATTGAAGGTAAGGATTTACGAAGAATTCCAGATAATAAAATATTGATAATCGGCACTGGGGCGCAAGGCGAAAGCAACGCTTTTCTAATGAGAGTAGTCAATAGAGAACATCGAGATGTCAGGTTAAAAAAAGGCGATACAGTAATCTTCTCTTCTTCTGTAATTCCAGGGAACGAAAGAACCATCCAATCTTTAAAAGACGCTATTGTCCGCCAAGGAGCTAGGATTATTCATTATAAAATGATGGACATCCATGCCGGAGGACATGCTAAACAGGAAGATTTGAAATTAATGATGCGGCTTTTAAAACCAGAGTATCTTATGCCGATAGAAGCAAACCATTATATGCTAAGAATGCATGCTATGCTTGGCGAGCAAGTAGGAATTGACAGAAAAAAAATTTTTGTCGCGGATAATGGACAAATAGTTGAATTTTATAAAAATTATCAAAACAAGGTTGTAGGAGTATTAACTAATAAAAAAGTTCCCAATGAATATGTTATGGTTGACGGACTCGGTGTTGGAGATATTGGGCAAATTGTGCTACGCGATCGCCAAATAATGAGTAAAGACGGAATGTTCACCATTATTGTTACTATTGACAGTAAAACCGGAAAAATATTACAAGAGCCGGATATTATTTCCAGAGGTTTTATTTATATGAAAGAATCAAAAAAATTGATACAAGACGCTCGCAAAAAAATCAAAGCTATTATTTTAGAAAAAGCTAAAGAAAAACCCATAAACTGGGTTTATGTCCGTAATAATTTACGCGACGGTATAGGAAGCTTTCTTTACCAAAAAACTAAAAGAAGACCGATGGTTCTGCCAGTTATCATTGAAATGTAATCTAAAAACTAAATTTATTTAAAACCGCCTTTTATTAAAAAAGGCGGTTTTGTATTTGCTTTAATTTTCTGTTAAGATAAAATAATTTCGTAAATAAACCTTGTTCTTTTTACAACCTAACCAAAAATAGCTGGGAGGATTTTATAATGAAAATAATCAAGTTGGATAAGTCTATTCCTTTGGTGGCGCTACAGTTTAATTTTTCAAACTATAAAATAGTGCCAAAAATTATTAAAAAGATTAGCGATGAAAAACAGAAAGAAAAAATTGAAAGAAAAAAAATAGCAAGCGGGGTTCAAGTTATAATCCCAACTCCCAATACTTCATTACTGTTGTTTCCAAGACAATTAAGGGAAGCTGGGTATGAACTGGTGGATGCCATCTCCCAAGAGCGTATTAATGGTAATGCAAATAATAACAAATACCATATGGTGAGGTTTGTTTTCTCTCGCCACGAATGCGCTGAGCCGTCTGAAAAATTTTTAAAATATTCGGATATCGTCCATTCGGAATTGGACAAAATTTGTCGACAAGCATTATGGAGAGTAAGAGACTACCTTAATCCTTTTTATAAGAAAGGAAAAAAGATAGAAGGGAAAAATTTTGTGAGCATTAATCTGGAAGTTAGAGTTCCTCTTATTTCGCCGAATGGTAAATTGATAAAAAAATGGGAAAAAAATGAAAAAGGAAAAAAAGTTGGAGAAAAATCGCTTCCCTTATTTCCAAATTATTTTCTCTCTGTTAAAAACGGAGAGATTAAACTAATGAAGGTGAGCAAGGCTCTTGTCCGAAGAGCTTTTCTCAGGAGGGTATAATCACCTAAAAACAAGTTTCGTCGCGGTTTCCAAACACAATTAAGGAAACCGCG
>JAACEG010000060.1 GCA_011682665.1 Lysobacteraceae bacterium | reverse complement strand
TGAAAAAAATCCCGATCCCTGATTATATCTAAATTAAAACGAAAAATGTTAGTTTTTGAAATCTGCTTTTCCTGAAGTAAATATTTTTCAATTTGATCCAAAAGAGTTGTCTTGCCAACCTGCCTGGGACCAATAATAACAGTGATTTCTTTTTCATCTAAATGGTCAATTATTGGTTGTAAAATATCTCTTTTTATCATATTTTTATAGTTTTGGTTGCAGTTCTATGCTTATTTTCTTATTATACTACCATAATAACCCATATTAAACTGGTAGTCAACTACCATTTTAACCTGTATTAAAGTGGTAGTGGAATAATTCTAATCCACTTTCCTGCTCACAAACCAAACTTCTCTATTGTCTTGGACTACATTATAGTTAAAATAGTTTTTGGTAAAATGAGGATTAAAAATTTCTCCTTGATGATCTTTCAACTCGTGGCCGTCAAAGACAACAAAATATTTTCCATTTAATTTCGCCACGTAAGCATAATGTTGGCTATCATGACTGAAGACAGCATGGCACATATAATCATATTTCTTTTGTTCTTTTCCGTCTATAACTACAAAATATTTGTTATCGTGAGGATGGATAGAGTATACTGTATAGGCAAGATGCAAACCATTAAGACTAAAGATAACATCTTCTACCTTCCATATTTTGCTGTTATATTCTTTTTGCCTTTTCCCGTCTAAGACAACAAAATATTTTCCATTTAATCTTGTTATATAGACAAAATGTTGGCTATCGGGACTGAAGGTAAGATCCCACACTCTATCATATTTTTTCTGTTCTTCTCTACTATCTGAGACTATAAACAATTTATCATTTAATTTTGCTAAGTAAACTAATTGATTGTGTGGATAAAAAGTAATCTTTGTTATCTCGTCATATTTCTTTTGTTCTTGCCCATCTAAGACAACAAATTCTTTTTCTTTAAATCTGACTACATAGGCAAAATGTTGACTATCGGGGCTAAAGGTAAGATCCCACACTCTATCATATTTTTTCTGTTCTTGCCCATCTAAAACAACAAATTCTTTTTCTTTAAATCCGACTGCATAGGCAAAATGTTGACTATCGGGACTAAAAATAAGAATTCCTATATCATCATATTTCTTTTGTTCCTTTCCGTCTAAAACAACAAAATGTTTGTTATTTAATCTCGCTGTGTAGGCAAAGTGTTGACTATCGGGGCTAAAGGTAAGATCCCATGCACTGTCATATTTCTTCATTTCTTTTCCATCTAAGACTATCTCTTGTTTTTCCCCAGATATAGCTATATAGGCGAGATGTTGGCTATCGGGACTGAAAATAGGCCACGAATTAGCCCCACAAACTACTCTATCATATTTTTTTTGTTCTTTTCCATCAAACACTATAAACCATTTATTAGCAGATTTTGCTGCGTAAACAAAGTGTTGGCTATTAGGACTGAAGACAAAGCCATCGTTTATCTCGTCATATTCTTTTTGCTTTTTCCCATCTAAAATCATAGAATACTTTTTACCAGATTTAATTACATAAACGTAATATTGCCCATCAGGACTGAAAAAAATTCCATTCTTGTTAGGATATATCTCTTTAAATAATTTCCCCAATTTCTTTGAATAAACCTTTGTTTCAGTTTGATTAACCTGATTTTGATCTTTAATTCCTTGGTTTGATTTTTGATTATCAGTTTTTTGAATATTTTGATTTTGATTGGGCTGATTCTGTACTACATTTTTTGATTTCCGCCCTGTTTTCTTTATTGAGGAAAAATAAAAAACTCCACCAACAATAGCCAAAATTATTAAAACAACAATTCCTCCAATCCAAAATAATTTTTTGTGAGAGTGATTTTGATTATTGTTATCAGGAAGATTACTCATCGGATTATTTTCTATTTGATTGTAAAGAGACATATTATTATGAGATTCTTAAATTATTTTTTGGACAATATTATTAAATTGTTTGTAAGAATTTGTGCTTTCTTCTAAAACAAATGGATGGCCAGAATTTGACGAATTAGCAATTATCTTACTTAATCCAATTTCTCCTAAAAACCTAACCTTTTGTTCGTCAGCAAATTTCTTTACATTTCCTTTTCCAAATATATCGCCAGACATATTTTCTATTAGTCCTGCTATTGGTATCTTGAATTCTCTGGCCATATTAACAATTTTTTCAACATCCATCAATGAAACTTCCTGCGGTGTTGAAACTATAATTGCTTTTGAATTTTCTTTTAACAATTGCATTATGGTTATTGTTTCATCGCCTGTTCCAGGTGGCAAGTCTACAACCAAAAAATTAAGATTTGGCCATTCCACATCAGAAATAAACTGATTGATAAGTTTTGTTTTTAAAGGTCCGCGCCAAACTATCGGCTGGGATTGATTTTCAGATAAAAAATCTACTGACATTACATAAAGGTTATTTCCTACTTTTGCTGGAATAATTTTATTATTAACAACTGCTAATTTCTGTCTTTCCATTCCCAACATTTTCGGGGCGTTCGGTCCATGAATATCTGCGTCTAATAATCCAACGCTGTATTTTTTTGAAAGTAAGAAAGCAAGATTAACTGCAACCGTTGTTTTTCCTGTTCCTCCTTTATTACTCATCACAAATATGTTTTTCTGCATATAATTTTAAATTATTTTTTTTACCCATAGTGAAAAAAAAGAGGGGGGGTCTCCCGCAAAAGGAATTTTCTTAGTTAGCTGAATTGCTTTTGGGAACAATTTTTAGTTTTTTATCCTTTCTAATTTTTCAATAATCTTTTCTATATCGTTTAAAGCTTCGCTTTTGCTCGGGAAAACCCCTTCCAACGCTGATTCTATTATTTTTGAATCGCATTGAACTGTGCCGATAACCCTGTTTTTCAATTTTCCTAATTTATTCATCATTTGAGATTCTACCTTTTTCGACTTAATTTTATTTAGGATTAGCCAAAAATTTTGCATTTTTATGTCTTTGCAAAAATCATTTACTCTTTTGGCGATTGAGATAGATTCAAAGGTAGGGTCAAGGACAAGTATGAGTATATCAACATTTTTTGATATTCCTCTCCCAAAATGCTCAACCCCGGCTGGCGCGTCAATAAGATTTACATAATCTCCTTTAACCATAAAATCTCTGACTACTTTTTCTGCCGGACCATCGCAACCTTGCCCATATTTTTTGATTTTTCCAGCCTGAAATAAAATTATTTTTTTTCTTTTAAGAAAATATTTCTCCGGAATTTCTTTGAGAATGTCTATCTTTTTTTCAGGAATAGGAATAGAGTCATTTAATCTGGTGAGAGGGGATGGATCATCTACTGGACAAGTAACTTTCTTAATTCCTCCAAAAAAATCTATCAGGGCTTTTGGGAAATCTTTTTCTTTTTTTAATCCAAACATTAATCCGGCGAGTCCTCGGGGGTTAGAAGCGTCGCCGTCTAAGGCAAAAATTTTATACCCTTTTTTCTGAAGGACATCTGACATTAAAGTAACAAGAGTGCTTTTTCCGCTTCCTCCTTTTCCAGAGATTAATATTCGTTTTCCTTTTAATATATTATTTGTCATATTTTTAATTTAAAATTATTTTTTAATTTAGAATTATAGCTTTTCTGTCTTGTTTATGATATTCGTCAACAATTTCATTAATATTTTCTTTAATTATTTCTATTACTCTATCAATTGATGGTTCCCTGATAATCACTGGAACATATTTTTTCTTCATTCTGACCACATTCGGTCCGATTATTTTTCCAGCGATAACATCCACTCCTGTTAAAACTGAGGAGACTTTTTTGGCTTTTTCTGGATTACCATGCGATGAAGTCTCATCTTCTTCATATTTTATATTTTCTCTTTTCTCCCTAAAAGCCATCTTCCCTTCTGAGTAATCCCAGATTGAAAAATATTCTGATTCTCCGATATGTTCGCCTTGCTTAATTATTTTTCCGTCATCAGTCCCAATAGCAAAAGTTAGCTTTTCAGTAATATTTTTAGAAGCACCCTGTGGACAAATATCCACACACAAACCGCACTGGATACATTTTTCTTGGTCAATAAAGGCAAATCCCTGATTATTTATAGAAATAGCTTTTGCTGGGCATTTTTCCTCGCAAAGCCCGCAACCAACACATTTATTTTTACTTATATGAAACATAAAAACTTTTTGATTATAAATCAATTATAAAATTACCCTTGAATTACGAAATGTCATTGCGAGGAGGAACGACGAAGCAATCCTGAGAATATATCGCCAATTATTGGGATTGCTTCGTCAGTCGCTTCGCTCCTTTCTCGCAAAGACAGCGAAATTTATGTATTTCGTAATCCAAAAAAATTAGATTATTTGTTAAATTTATTTTAGATAAACTTATTAAATTTATTTATTGCTTATTTTAATTATAACCATTTTTTCAAATTTGGCAAATTTAAAAAAATGTTGTAAAAAAACTTTACAACGCTCACAACTGCTACGCTAAAAAACATAAAAAACATTATCACATTCTTGAAAATGTGAGAATGTTTGTTGTGACAAAAATTTTGGATTCCATTTTAATTATTTTAACTAATCCACTTTCTTGCTCACCAACCAAACCTCTTTGTTATCTTGAATTATATTCTTAAAATACACTTATTATTATTCTTTATTAATTTCTTGGTAAAATTGAAAAAGTATCAAAAAAATCATTTGTTATTGGTCCCTCTAAAAGACATAAAAAACTGTTAGAAAAACCGCAACCATTGGGCCTTAATCCTGAATAGAATACAAAATTATTATTTTCTCCTAAATATATACCTTCGGGATAACCATCGGTTTGTCCTTTTTTATAAATTGGCTCTCCTTTTTTCTTAATTAGAGGAATTTCTTGTATTATGGGAATTCCATTTTTATCTCTTTTTCTAGAAACCTTAATAGAAACCTTATCTGATAACCAGCTCAATGAATTAATGAAGAAACAAATAAAAGAACCCTTCTCTTTTTTATAACCCAAACAAATCTCCCATTCCTTTTCATTCACTTTTTTAACATCCATTTTTACTAAATTCGCATATCTTTTCTCTATTTTAAATTTAAATCCAAGATTATCATTGCTATAAACTTGCCAGCCAGAAGGTTGATCTGTAAATTTAAAAGTGGAAATAATTTGATAAAAAGTAGCAGTTAATTTTTTATAATTCATATATTCTCGTCCTGAGCACTCTGAAATAGTTACAATATCATTCTTTTGTTTGAAAAAAAATGTCGGTATATGACCAAACATATAAGCTTTTTGACCTCCTATTATAGTTTCTTCGGAAACAAAATGATCTTTGGAATAATCTTTGGGATGATATAATTTATAGACAAAATCTTTTATTTCAGTGTTTTTTGTTACTGTGCCTACAGCTGTCCGAGCACCTTCTAGATATCTGCTAATGCTAATAAAAGCATAATCTCTATATTTGTCTTCAAATTCAGGACCTTCAGATAATTTATATTCATTAGCATAGAAAGGATTATCAAAAAAAGATACATCTCCATTTTTATCTTCTATCGCTTTCCAATCTCTCGGATATTTAACTTCAAACCCAAACTTCTCATTGCGATAAGTCTGCCAGTCAGCAATCGCTGACGAATTATTAGCTTGATTAACCTGATCCTGATTTTTGATTCCTTGGTTTAATTTTTGATTATCAGTTTTTTGAATATTCTGATTCTGATTAACCTGATTCTGCGCCACTTTTTTTGACGAAGAAAAATAAAAAACTCCGCCAGTGATTATTAGAATTATTAAAACAATAATCCCTCCAACCCAAAATAATTTTCGGTGGGAATAATTTTGATTATTGTTGCCGGGAAGATTACTTGTTGAATTATTTTCTATTTGATTGTTTTGATTGTTTTGACTGTCCATAGAATTAAAATTACTTATTTTTTATTTGTTTTGTCTAATTCGTTCTTTTATATGACACATCATCTAACCATTAGTATTTTTTACTATATTATTATTTTATATCGCTCCAAACTTTAAATTCTTGATTATTAAGATTAAAAAGCCAATATTTCATTTTCGAACTTATGCCTGGCTCATGCATTCCCATAAAACATGACCAAATAATTTGATTACTTTCAAGTTTAGCTTTGCATGGATAAACCTCTCCTCCTGTTGCAGTATTATCACATAATTTGATGTTTTTATAATAAATGACTACTTTTGAATTTTTTATTACTA
>JAACEG010000059.1 GCA_011682665.1 Lysobacteraceae bacterium | reverse complement strand
GGAACCTATAATTTTTACCCTACCTGACCTCCCCTAAAAGGGGAGGAACCTATTATTCTCGTTCTCCCCCTTTGTAGGGGAAATCTGTTTTTTCGTTCTCCCCCTATTTAGGGGGAGTTAGAGGGGGTATTCTTTATAATTTTACCCCACCTGACCTCCCCTAAAAGGGGAGGAACCTATAATTTTTACCCCACCTAACCTCCCCTAAAAGGGGAGGAACCTATAATTCTCGTTCTCCCCCTATTTAGGGGGAGTTAGAGGGGGGGGTATTCTTTATAATTTTACCCCACCTGACCTCCCCTAAAAGGGGAGGAAACCATTTTATATAGCTTCCGTCAGTGAGTATATAGGCATAATTATTGCCACAGCCATTAAGGCCACACCAATACCTAAAATTAAAATTAAAACAGGCTCAATAATAGAAGGTAAATTTTTCATTGTTTGGTCAATTTCTTCTTCATAAAATTCAGCCATTTCTATTAAAACATTATCTAAACTTCCTGTTTCTTCCCCAACAAGTATTATTTCTGTTACCACAGGAGGAAAAATAAATTTTTTATCTTTAAGAGTTTTAGCAATACTGATACCTTCAATAACTTTTTCAGAAGCTTCATTTATGGCTTCTTTATATATAACATTTCCTAAAATTTCTGAAGTCATTTTTAATGTTTTTGCTATTGGTATATCAGTTTTTAAAAGAGAACTAAGACTTCTCGCGAAACGTGCTAAATTTATTTTTTTAATAATTTTGCCAAAAATAGGGAGATGAAGTAGGGTTAAATGGAAATAATATTTCCCCTTTTTAGTTTTAATTAAATATGTAAATCCTATTATAAATATTGTTAAAAGTATAGTGACTAATATCCCATGATTTATTGCAAAATCGCTAATTCCGATTAAAATTCTAGTGATGAGAGGGAGCTTAATATTTGATTCTACGAAGATAGAAGTTATTTTTGGAATTACAAAAATAATCATTAAAGCGCCAATACCTATCATAGCGCCTAAAACAACTGATGGATAAATCATAGCTCCTTTAACTTTTGATTTAATATCATGGTCTTTCTTTATTTGAATAAAAATTTGGTTTAAAGTTTCTTCTAATTTTCCACTGTTTTCTCCAGCTTGTATCATATTAATAAAAAAATCATTAAATACTTTTTTATGTTTTTTTAAGCTTTTAGAAAAAGTATCGCCTTTTTCAACGTTATTTTTGATGTCAATTAAAATTTTTCTGAATTTTTTATTATTGCTTTGTTGAGATAAAACATTTAGAGCACTTGAAAGAGAAACGCCTGAGCGGATTAATACCCGCAAATGTTGAATAAAAAATATTTTTTCCGATATAGGAATTTTTTGCAAGTTTAATAAGAAATTGTTTATAGAATTAATAATCATATGAATAATTTTCAATTTTTTCCCGCAGATAATTGCGGGATACAATCAATTTTCAATGATTAAATTTTCAAACAATAAAATAAATAAGTTTGAAAATTGGAAATTAGAAATTGAAAATTAATAATTAATGACTTGAATGTTAAAGTGTTTATATGTTTAAATGATATTATGTTTTATTCTTTAATTACTCTCAACACTTCTTCAATAGTGGTAATCCCATTCTTAGCTTTAATAAATCCATCTTCTAAAATAGAAAGCATATTTTGTTTTTTAGCTATCTTTCTTAATTCTTCACTGCTAGCTTTTCTATCTATAGCTTCTTTTATTTCAGGGGTAATTTCTAAAATCTCATAAATTCCAATCCTGCCTTTATAGCCTTCATTATTACATTTCTTACATCCCTTGCCTTTGTAGAACAAAAGATTTTTTAAATCTTTATTAGCAATAATTTTTTTTTCTTTCAACATCTTCAAAATTGAATCAATGTTTATTTTTTGAGAAAGATCTTCTCTCATCTCCTTTGTTAGTTTATAACTGGTAATGCAATTTTGGCATATTTTTCTGACTAATCTTTGGGCGATAATGCAATTAATTGTTGTTGAAATTAAAAAAGACGGCACCTTCATGTCAGAAAGCCGTGGGATAGTTGTGACAGCGTCATTAGTGTGCAGAGTTGAGAGAACTAAATGTCCTGTCATTGCGGCATTGACGGCAATTTCGGCTGTTTCTTCATCTCTTATTTCTCCAACCATAATGATATCAGGATCTTGCCTTAAAAAAGCGCGTAAACCAGAAGCAAAGGTGAACCCCGCTTTTACACTCACTTGGCTTTGGTTGATCCCTGGCATCCTATATTCTATTGGATCCTCGATCGTTGAAATATTAACTGATGGTTTATTGAGCACATTTAATATTGAGTAAAGAGTAGTTGTTTTACCTGACCCTGTCGGTCCGGTAACTAAAATAATTCCATGCGGTTTTTCAATATTCCTTTTAATAATTTCAAAAGGTTGTTCTTGCAAGCCTAATTTTTTTAAACTTAAAATTTGGGATTTTTCATCTAAGATTCTTATAACAACTTTTTCTCCATCAAATATCGGAATTATAGAAACACGGAAAGAAACTTGATACTCAGATGTTTTAATTTTGAATCTTCCATCTTGCGGCAAGCGGTGTTCGTCTAATTTTAGATTTGATAAAACTTTAATTCTTGCCACAATTCCCGCATGGGTATTTTTCGGTAAGGTCATTACTTTTCGCATAATGCCGTCAATTCTATAGCGGACAATTGTTTCTTTTTCTAACGGTTCTATATGAATATCGGAACATTTTTCAAAGATAGCGTATTCAAGCAGAGTATCAACAATGCGGACAATAGGCAGGTCTTCTGCTAATTGTTTTAATTTTTCATTTTTTTGATTATCGTTTTTTATTGCTTTATCAATTGAAATTTTGTTAATTTCTTTAAATTCAGATTTAAGCCCTTTATGATATTCTTGGATAACATTATCAATACTTTTAGGTGTTGTCACAAAGATTTTAATATTGCCTTGTATTTTTTTTTTGATAAATTCTATGATTTGAAAATCTTGGGGATTTGTCGTGGCAATTTTGCATTCTTGATTTGTTTTATCAAAAACAATTATTCTATGAACATGCGCTATTGGCTCTGGAATCAGGTTTAAAATATCTCTGCGGATGATTTTATCTTTTAAAATAATAAAGGGCATTTTAAAATAATCAGCAATATTTTTATAAAAAGATTCTTCCGTAATTATTTTTTTTTCAATTAAATATTCTATTAGATTTAGTTGAGTCTCTTTTGCTTCATTAAAAAACTGATTAAATTTTTTCTCAGTAAGAACTTTATTTTGGATTAATATTTTTTTAAGCAAATCTTTTTGAAATTTCATTTTAAAATTTTATTAAAAATTAAGTTAAACATATTATAGCATAAAATTATTTTTGATGGTAGGGAATAAAAATTTTTATTCCCTACTTGCCAATATTTAAAAAATTAATTAAAATAGAAATATAGAAAAATATATTCTTAAATTTTTTATGCGAGGAATAATTTTATCAGGAGGAAACGCTACTCGTTTGCGTCCCTGCACTAAAGTAATTTCAAAACAGCTTTTGCCGATTTATAACCGTCCCATGATTTATTATCCTTTAAATACATTGATAAAAGCAGGAATCAAAGAAATTTTAATCATTGTCGCTCCGGAAAGAGCAGGGGATTATCTTAATTTGCTTGGAAGTGGAAAAGATTTTGGCGTTAAATTCACTTATGAAATTCAAGACGAGCCACGGGGTTTGGCAGACGCTTTTATTGTTGGAGAAAATTTTATTGACAAAGAAAATGTTGTGATGATTTTGGGAGATAACATTTTTGAAGATGATTTAAGCGCTGAAATTAAAAATTTCAAATCAGGAGGGAAAATTTTTGCTAAGAAAGTTCTTGATCCAGAAAGATTTGGAATTGTTGAATTTGACGCAAATAATAAAGTAATTTCTATAGAAGAAAAACCTAAAAAGCCAAAGAGCAATTATTGTATAACAGGATTATATATATATGATAGCAGAGTAGTGGAAGCCGCAAAAAGTGTAAAGCCGAGCAAACGCGGAGAATTAGAAATTACAGAATTGCATAATTGGTATTTAAGAAAAAATGAGTTGGAAGTCGCGATGGTAAAAGGAGAATGGATTGACGCCGGTACCTTTGATTCTTTATTAAAAGCGCAAAACTTGGCAAAGGAAAAATTGCAAAATAAATTAATAATATAAATACCTTGAATTACGAAATGTCATTGCGAGGAATGGAGCTCCGCATCAAGCGCGGGATAAACTCCGCGAAATGCCTGCTAGCAGGCAGGCAATCCTAAGAAAAGTTCTGT
>JAACEG010000058.1 GCA_011682665.1 Lysobacteraceae bacterium | reverse complement strand
CTACATTTTGGACTCTAAAAAGTCTAAAAATGTATAAAAATAGAGAACTAATAATAGATTGACAAAATGTAATTTTTATGCTATAATAAAGATATAATAATTTAATAACATATTAGTTTTTAGAAGAAAGGAGGTGTTTTTATGGGAAAAAATTATGAAAAAATTGATTTAGGAGAAGATACTGAGGAACAAGAAAGCGGAAAAAATGAGGAAAAGAAAAAAGATGAAAAATTAGAAAATGAATTAAAAAAAATTAAAAAAGAAAATGAGGGAATCAGGAATACCGCTTTTTCAGTGTTAGCAGTTTGTTCAACTATTATTGCGGGAACTGTTGTAGAAACCGTTATTTTTTTATAAATAGACTTAATACTTTTATTATAAAATAGTTTATTTAAGAAAAGCAGAAAAATATTAATTTTATTTATTTTTATAGTAAAGATTAGATTATAGAATATTTTAAGATAACATTAGATAAAGAAAGCCCTTTGACAATTAAACCCAGAAAATAATATTCTTTATTTAAAGAATATAAAAATTATCTTTTAATAAGATAAAAAATTATAAAACAAAAACAAAAACAAAAACAAGCAGTTAAATCTGCTTTTTTTGTTTGCAAAAAATTTTTAGAATGTTAAAGTATAGACAATCTAATTTCGTTACGAAGCAACTCATTCATTTTGAGCTTTGCTTTTTGTGTTTTACATTTTGATTTTATGTCTTTTTCAATCGGAATTATTGGTTTGCCAAATGTTGGTAAGTCAACTCTCTTCCAAGCTTTGACCAAAAAACAAGTTGACGCGCAAAATTATCCTTTTTGTACAATTGATCCTAATGTGGGAACAGTTAAGGTCCCTGATAAAAAATTAGACAAATTGGCAAGTGTTTTGCAAGCCACAAAAAAAATTCCTACTGTCATTGAGTTTGTTGATATAGCAGGATTAGTAAAAGGCGCAAGCCAAGGCGAAGGATTAGGCAATAAATTTTTGTCAAATATTCGCGAAGTAGATGCTATTTGTCAAGTGGTTCGCGATTTTGAAGATAACAATATTATTCATATTCATAATAAAATCAATCCTCAAAATGATATCCAAACAATTAATATGGAATTAATTTTATCTGACTTAGAAATAATTTTGAATAAAATAAAAAAAATTGAAAAACAAATAAAAGGCAAAAGCGATAAAATTACTGAAAAAAAAATAGCTGTCTTAAAAAAAATAGAAAAATGTTTGCAAACGGAAAAATTAGCGAGAGAAGCTAATTTAGATATTGAAGAAAAAAAAATAATTAAAGATTTGAATTTACTTACTTTAAAACCAATGATTTATTTAAGAAACATCAATGAAAAATCAGAGACTAAATTTGAGATAAAAGAAAAATTAGGAGCTATTGAAATGAATATAAAAATGGAAGCGGAGCTTGCCGAATTAAACGATGAAGACGCAAAAGAATATAGGAAAACTTTAGGTCTTCAAGAAAGCGGTTTGGATAAATTGATTATTGCTTCTTATAAAATATTAAATTTAATAACTTTCTATAGTGCTTCTTTTAAAAATATTAACCAAGCCTGGACAATAAAAAAAGGAACTAAGGCGCCTCAAGCAGCTGGGGTGATACACAGCGATTTTGAAAAAGGATTTATTCGCGCAGAAATTATCAATATTAATAAACTAATAGAATTCGGTTCAGAGATTATCGCCAAAGAAAAAGGAGCAATACGCGCTGAAGGCAAGAATTATATTATGCAGGAAGGAGATGTTTGCAATTTTTTGTTTAATAAATAAAAAAAGCCGTCCTTGTAGAAAGGACAGCTCGATCGCGCGTTATTTATTATTATTTTATTTATTAGGTTTTATTATAAAACCTAATATTTGTCCACAAAAACACCAAATTTTTTCATACCCTGCCCAGTCCCAAATTCCTAAGAACTTCAAATTTCCACTCTCTGAATTTGTTTCAGAAATATGGCTATAATCTTTTTTGCATTTGTTACAATAAACTTCAAAAGGGTTTAATTCCGATGTAGCGCTGGTAATAAAATGTTCAGTAGAAAAAATTAAACGAAAATAATTCCAAAAAGTATTCCCTTTTGTAAATTTCGGTTTATTTTGATAAACAAAAATTAAATGAACAACACTAAAAAATATTAAAATACTTCCGATTAATACAACTATAAAAATTTCTGCCAAAAACATTTTGTTGTCCTCCTTTATTTTTATTTAATTAAAGCATATTACAAATAATTGTTTTTGTCAATACAGAAATACAAATTTTATCTTTTTTCAAAAATAAAAATTTCGCGCGCAATTCTTTGATTAGACGTAGACCGAGCATAAATTATTGACCCTCTGTCAGTTGTTTCTATCAAAGAAGAAAAATCATTCGGTAAGAATGGAACAATTTTAAAACCTAATAATTTAATTTGATCTAAAATATCAAGATAAATTAGCTTGTTATTTTTTTTGTCTTTAAGCGCTGGAAAAATAATAACTATTCTCCCGTTTTTTTTCAAAATCTTTTTAAATTCTTTGAATGCATTTAAATACAATTGGGATAATTCTGAAATTAAATTCGCGATTCGCAATTCATAATTCGCAATTTTTGTTGTTGGCCCTAAATAAGGTTCAGTTATTATCGCGTCAATTGAATTAGCTTTAATTTTCTTAGATAAACTTCTAACATCTATTTTTATCAATTGAAAATTGAAAATTGAAAATTGAAAATTGTTCTTTAGCCATTCTAAATTTTTTTTACTGTCATTGATTGCTTTTTCGCTTAAATCAGAACCAATAATATTTTGAAAATTCATTAAAAGCGCTTCTTGCAAAATAGTCCCTGACCCGCAAAAAGGATCCAAAATTATATCTGATTTGTTACGATTAGCTAAATTTATCATTATTTGCGCAAGCTTTGGTGGCATTGTTCCTGAAATAATATCTCTTGCCGGACGATTAAAATCCCTATAACTATATTTTTCAAAATTTTGAATTGCCAATGTTTTTCCTAAATAGAATTTTTTGTTTATTTCAAAAATATAAATTTCAGCGCCTTTTTTTATCAAATTATTTTTGCCGACAACTACCGATGATAAAGAATCCCCTTTAGCCTCTATCCAACGAGAATTAATTTTTTCAGAGCGTAATATTCTTTTGATTTGAAAAGATAAATTTTTTATAAATTCTTTTTTAATTTTTCCCTCAAAGCTAAAACCAAATTTGATTTTACCTGTTGTTTTATTAATAAAAGGTAAAACATTTTTAGGCTTTATTTGTCTTAAATCTTTAAATTCCTTTTTTATTTCTCCAATTTTGATAAAACCGCCAAGACCATCTAAAAATTTATTAAAATCTAATTTAATATCTAATTTTAAAAACAAAGCCTTATTACTTATTTTAATTTTGTCAGAAGACAAATTTGATAGGTTGATTTCTTCCTTATTCAAAAGCTCCGCTATTGACAAATTTTTGTTTTGCCCTAATATAAAAAAATAATAATGCATAATGAAATATAGAATTTATAAAGTGTGTTGTTTATTTAATTTGATAATAGAACAGAAAAATAAAATATCAACAAAATTTTGAATTTCAAATGAATATTTAATGGCTAAATTTTTAGTTCACCTGATAAACGAGTAATTTTCTAAATAAAATTTTATTTTTTGTTTAAAAATTAAATTATTAAATAATTCAAAATTGATTAAAAATTAAAAATTAAAATTTTTTTAAATTTTATTTAACTATAATTATCAAAATTATTATCAACCACATCACTTGTAAAGCCTATAGTTATAGTAAGTATAATTTATTATCTAAATAGTCCAAAATTATGAATTACGAAATTCTTTATATTATCCCAACTGAATATTCTGAAACAGAGATCAAAGAGAAAGATGAAAAGGTTTTGTCTATTTTAAAAGAATGCGGAGCGTCTATTATTAGAATAGATAATTGGGGCAAAAAAAAATTAGCTTATCAAATAAAAAATTATCGTTATGGTTATTATACATTAATTATATTCTATGTTGAAGCAAACGCAATTAAAAAAATTACTCAAAAATTAAATATCAATCAAGATGTTATAAGATTTCAAATTGTAAAAGAAATTAAACAAATTAAAAAGACAAAATCAAAAAATGAGAAGACTAAGAAAACTGAAGAAAAATCAGAGAAAAAAGAAATAAAAATAAAAGATAAAGATAGGTTAAAGAAAAATAAGGAAGGCAAAGAAGAAAAATTAAAAAAAACAGAAAAAAACTTTAGTATTGATGAATTAGACGAAAAATTAAGCAAATTATTAAAAGATACTATATAGCAAGT
>JAACEG010000057.1 GCA_011682665.1 Lysobacteraceae bacterium | reverse complement strand
CTGTAAAAATAAAAATGAATAATCAAGGCGATTATTCTCGCGAAGCCTATGAAAATTTTATTGATGAAGCTATCAGCGACTTTATGAAAAAGGGAATACTTACTGATGATGATAATACAGAAATGATGAAAGATAAGCTTATTTTGCAATACAAAAATATTCTGAATGAAATGACTAAAAATAATATTTAGGATATAGAAAATCAAAATTATTTTTCCTGTCTGCCGGCGAGGCAGGGATATTATTTTTTGTTTAAATAGGGATTGGTGATGCATTCCATTTCTACTGCAAATTCCAAATTTTGGTAAAATTTTCTAAAAATTTTTTTACCTTACCTTAGGATAGGCTAAAAAAATTATTTAAAAAATTTGTCTCAACTTGCCTGCCGGCGAGGCAGAAATCTAAAAATTTCGTGACGAAAGCGCTCTCGTCACCAGCCCCTAAATAAAAACTATTGGGAAATATCCAACGATTTTTTATTTATGAAATTATCCAATAATGTCATTTCCGTTATTGCGAACGAAGCGAAGCCTACCTGCCGGCAGGTCGGTCGCTTTACTCCCTTCTCATAATGACATTATCGCAGTACCTCATTTATAATTTTTAGTTTTTATCCCATCTGCTTCTTTAGATAATCAACATACGGATTTGGCGATGGATCCAAGTTATTCAACATCGCCAAATAAAAACTTGCATAGCTTCCTAAAACCAAAAATTCTAAAGATTGCGATAATTTAGTTTTTGATTCCATTTTATATTCCAAAAAATTTATTTTATGTTGCTTAATAATTTTTTGCGTTATTTTATATCTAAGTTGATTTCGTTTATAATATAAATTAGAATTGAAAAACAAAAACATCAAATTTTTACTATTAGTTTTCGGATTTTTTAAACCTTCTAAAAGATGATGGTCAATCTCTGGAATTTCCATAAATGTTGAAAAATTTTTGGATCCTTCGTTTATTTGATTTCTAAAAGCGCGACAATTTCCAACTAAAAATTCGGATCCAATAATAAGAGGAATTTTTTCAAACATCGCTCTTGCAATTTTTAAGGCTTGATTGTCAACTTTATTTTGTAAAGCAAATTTTTTATTAAAAAATTCTATTGTTTCAATACTCTTTTTAAATTCATTTTTAGTAATCTTGATTAAACCAATTTTATGAAGTAATAATAATTGAGCAAAAATAGAATATCCCAAAGCCATTCGCGGAGCATTGCAACTATTATATTTTGGCTTAAATATATAAGATGAAATTTTATACCTTTTAGCCAAAGCTGCTAATTTCCCTCCAGAAGTAATAATAAAAATTTTTACTTTTCGTTTCCTTGCCTCGTTAAAACATGAAATTGTTTCCTCCGTATTTCCTGAATAACTAGATATTACGCTTAAGCTATTCCTCTTCAAATAGGCTGGCAATTTATAATTATTAACAATTTCCATAGGAACTTTCAACTTTTCTGAAAAAACAGATTTTATAATATGCGCTCCAAGAGTTGATCCGCCCATCCCGCCAACAATAATATTATCTATTTTTTTATAATTCATTGGAATTTTTATTTTTTTCATTTCATCAATTACTTGAAAGCATTGTAAACTCAATTCTTGAATAGAATAATAAAGATTTTTTTTATCTAATTTTTTAATTGTTTTTAAATTGATTGATTTCATTTAGTTTGTAATTAAGAATAATATTAATAATATTTGTCTTTGCGAGAAGGGAGCCCCTCCGAAGACTTTTGGAGGGGCGACCGACGAAGCAATCTTAAAAATTGACGATTTTTTATTCATGAGATTGCTTCGCTTCGCTCGCAATGACATAATAATTTTATTTTTTTGCTATTGTTATAATATTACTTCCCTGAAAACGTCCTGTTTTTTCCCCATTCTTGCTATAATAAGAATTTAAAATTTTAAAACCAACTTCTTTCATCAATTTGTCTATTTCTTGTTTTGTAAAAACGTAATAATAAAGAGGGCTTGATTTTTCTCCTGTTTTCCATTCAGTTATTATATTTTTAAATTTGAATTCCTTTTTATCTATCCCATATTTTTCTTTCCATTTTTTATCTGACATTTTCCATTTTTTAAAATTATAGTTAAACACATTTTTTTTAGAATTGAAATTCCAAAGATTCCAATTCGTCATTAAAAAAATTCCACCCGGTTTCAAAATTTGATATAACTTTGTCAAAACTTTTTTTTGCGACTCCTTACTTGGAATGTGATTTATAACAGCAACGGCAAAAATAGTGTCAAACCGATTCCTCCCAAAAGGCATATTATCAATATCAAATATTGCGAATTGAGCTCTTGACGCAGAATTCTTATAACGATTACGCGCGATATCAATTAATTTTTCACAATAATCAATTCCGAAATATTTAATATTTTTATTTTCCAATTCTTCAAACAAGCGCCCATTTCCACAACCAACATCTAATACCTTAATAGCCTCTCTTTTAGAAAAAGGGGTAGGGATAATTTTATAATAGCTATACATATATTCTACTAAATTTTTTAAATCTTTCCAAATATAATTTCTGGTAATAGAAAAATGCTCAGCAATCTCTTCATAGCTATTTTTGTTTAATGCAATAATTTTTTCAACGGTTTGTTTATCCATTAAATTTGTATGTTTGAAAAAGTTATAATATAATCATTTATATATGACAGTAAAAAAAATAGTAAAAAAAATAATCAAAGCAAACCCTCAAAATAATGAAGAATTTTTACGATTGAAAAGAGAATTTTTTTATCAAAAAAAATTAAAGCAGGTTTCAAATGCTGAATTATTAAAATTATACAATAAATTAAATAATAAGCAAAATAATAAAATAAAAGAGATATTAAAAAAGAGAAAAATCAGAACGCTTTCCGGTGTGGCGCCAATCGCTGTTTTAACAAAGCCTTATTCCTGTCCTGGGAAGTGCGTTTATTGTCCAACAGAAAAAAACATTCCTAAAAGTTATCTTTCCAATGAACCAGCTGTAATGCGCGCCGTAATTTGTAATTTTAATCCATACAAACAAGTGTCTGTTCGTATTAAAACTTTAGAAACTAATGGTCATAATGTTGAGAAGATTGAATTAATTGTGATGGGAGGCACTTGGTCGTTTTTTAGTAAAAAATATCAGTATTGGTTTATTAAAGAATGTTTTCGCGCGGCAAATAATTTCCAAAATCAAAAATCTCCGCCAGAGGCGGATCAGCCTTTGCCTAAAAAAATTAGTAAATTAAAAGAACAATTGTTTTTAGAACAGAAAAAAAATGAAAAGACAAAATATAGAATAGTTGGTTTGACTTTAGAAACAAGACCTGATTATATAAATGAAAAAGAAATAGTCAATTTCAGAAGTTTGGGATGCACAAGAGTTGAAATTGGCGTTCAAATTATTGATAATAAAATTTTGAAATTAAATAAAAGGGGACATAATGTGGAAAGTATTATTAAAGCGACCTTTTTGCTCAGGCAAGCTGGTTTCAAGATTTGCTATCATTTAATGCCAAGTTTGCCAGGAGCAACTCCTGCGAAAGATTTAGCAATGTTTAAAAAAATTTTCTCAAACAAAAATTTTCAACCTGATCAAATAAAAATTTATCCTTGTGTTGTTGTTAAAAATTCGCAATTATATAATTGGTGGAAACATAAAAAGTATAAACCTTATACAAAAAAACAATTAGAAAATTTATTGATAAGAATGAAAAAAATTGTTCCTTATTATGTTAGAATTATTAGATTAATTCGCGATATTCCAACCACTTCTATAGAGGCTGGAAACAAAATCTCTAATTTACGACAAGTTTTACAAAAAAAATTGTCAGAGGAAGGAGTTGCTTGCAAATGTATCCGTTGTAGAGAAGCGCGGAACAGAAAAATAGAACAAAATAATTTAAAACTATTTATTGAAAAATATCAAGCAGGAGACGGAACAGAATATTTTTTAAGTTTTGAATCAAAGGATAGAAAAATTTTATTTGCTTTTTTAAGGCTTAGATTGCCAGCCTTCCGTCATTACGAGGAGCTTGCGACAAAGCAATCCCATGATTTACAAAAAAACTTTTATAATAATTTTCCTGAATTAAAAAATTCCGTAATAGTTCGCGAGCTTCATACTTATGGAAAAATAGTTTCAATCAAAAATAACAAAGACAAATCAGCTGTTCAGCATAAAGGATTAGGGAAACGTTTAATGCTAAAAGCAGAAAAGATTGCCCAAGAATTAAAAAAATCGCTGTAATTTCAGGAATAGGCGTAAGAGAATATTATAAAAAATTAGGATACAAATTAGAGGGGACTTATATGGTTAAAAAAATTGTAAATTTTTTATCATAAAAAAATGATTTGTTTTTTACATTTTTAATGATAAATCATTATTATTACACTTAATCAAAAACAATTATGAAAATTATTTTAAGCCGTAAAGGTTTTGATTCTGATATGGGCGGACATCCAAGCCCAATAATTAACAAAAAAATAATATCAATGCCTATTCCAGAAGAAAATGGAAATTATAGTTATAATGAATTGCAAATTGATTCAAATTTGATCAAACAATTATATAATAATTTTGATTTAAAAAGAAAATGTCATCTTGATCCAGATATAAACAAAGCAATATTAAAAAATAGGCCAAAAAATTGGAAAGCTTTATTTGGTCAAACTGGAAACGCGCAAAGCCACCTGCAAAATGAAAATCAAGATATTAAAAAAAATGATATTTTTTTATTTTTTGGCTGGTTTAGAAAAACAGAAAGGACTAAAAATAAAATAATTTTTACTGGTCCAGATATGCATGTCATTTTTGGATATTTTCAAATTGATAAAATCTTAAAAGTTAAAGATATACAATGGAATAAAGAGAATGAATGGATGAAATATCATGATCACATAAACGAAAAATATATAAACAATGAGCGAAATACAATATATGTTGCAAAAGAAAGATTATCTTTTAATAAAAAATTATTAGGAGCAGGGATATTTGATTATAATAAAAACCTTGTTTTAACTAAAAATGGTTATTTAAGATCTCGATGGGAATTACCAAAAATATTTAAATCAGTAAATATTACATATCATTCAAAGAATTCTTGGAAAATATCAAAAAAAACTGGAGAGGAATATTTCCAATCTGCTGGCAGAGGGCAAGAATTTGTAATTGAAAAAAATAAAAGAATAAAAGAATGGGCAATAAATTTAATAAATGATTGTATCCCTTTATAATTTTTTATTATGAAAAAAATATTTAGAAAATTAGAATTAATCGCGCCGGCCGGCAGTTTTGAAAAAGCAAAACATGCTTTGAAATTTGGCGCAGACGCAATTTATCAAACTGCTTTCAGTTAATATATTTATTTTTATAAAAAATATTTTCAAAAATATATTTTCTTGATTATAAAATATTGTTTATTTTAATAAAAAAACAAGATATTAAAATCTTGTTTTTTTATCGTATTTTTTTATTTGATTTATATCCGTTTTTTTAATTTTTTGTAAAAATTTTCTCGCGAAGCAACCATTATAAAAATAATAATCAATTTTTCCTTTTCAATTTTATAAACAATGCGATAATCAGTAGTTTTAAATGCAATTCCAAATTTTAAAATTTTTTGAAATTCTTTTCCTTTTAACTTTTTTCCAATATAAGGATTTTGTAAAATTTTAGAGAAACAAAAATGCCGAATGAATTTTTGAGTCTCGCGATTTAATTTTTTAAAATCTTTTCTGCACGAATTTATAACAACAAAATCATACATATTTAAAAATTAAATTCTTTGTCAAATTTCTTCGCGTTAATAAATTTTTCTTTTCCTGTTTCTAAATTTTTTACTCTTTGCTTCAATTCGCTATAATATGGCTCTCTGTAAATAAAATCGTCGGCAATATCATTTTTTTCCACTGATAAAAACACAGATCGCAAGAGCTGGCGAAAAAATTCACTGCGATTGGCAAATTTTCCTGATTTAATTTGTTTATCAACAATTTGCGCTAATTCTTTATTCAAGGAGATGTTATAAGTAATCATAATTTTAAAATTAATATTAATTTTTTTT
>JAACEG010000056.1 GCA_011682665.1 Lysobacteraceae bacterium | reverse complement strand
TACTTTTATAATTTTTAATTTTTTTTGGAATAATCCGGTTAAAACTTGAATTAAGCTTAAGAAAAAGAATGAAATAGTAAAAATAGAAATAGCGATCTTTACTATTTTTGGATAAGGAAAAAAGAGGGAGACAATTGGGGCTATGGAAAAAAAAGCAATACTGGCAAAAAACCTTAAAGTAAATATATTGCTTAAAATTTTTTCTTCATCAATATTTGGACGAGAGATCATTTGCACGGTTATCAACATTAACCCCATATCCGCTAAAATAGCAAAAAATTGCAAGAAAGCGACTACTGTTGTATATTGCCCAAATCTTTCCGTGCCTAAGTATCTTGTCATTATTCCAAAAGCAACCACTCCCAAAGACAAAGAGATGAATTTTCCAATAGTTTGAATTATTGTATTGTAAGCGATTTTTTGTGTAAGTCGCATAAAAAATTAAAAGTTTATTACTTTTATTTCATTATATTTAAATATAATGTTGTTGGCAAGGTAAGCGCTTAAGGATTGCAAAATATAATATTTATGTCATTATATATTTATAAAGCAATTTAGAATCTGGAATTAATTATTAAGTATTAAGGAATTATATTTTAATTTTTAATTTTTAATTTTGATTGAATTACTTATAGTCCTCCTTTGGAAAAGAGCCTGTCCCGTACTCGCTACAGGAAGGTTGGAGGATTTTTAAAATATTTAATTTTAAAATCCCTTTTAACCCCCTTTTTCAAAGAGGGAACCATTTTGAATTTTTAGTTGTAGTTTCGAGTTTTGAATTTTGAACTTTGAGTTTTATATAACATTTCAAAATTCAAAATTTTTTTTAAACCATCAAAACCGTTACTAAATTGATTAGTAATTACCTTGAATTACGAAATGTCATTGCGAGGTCCGATGGACTCCAAAGAGTCATACGGACTCCTTCGGAGAGCGAAGCGACGAAGCAATCCCGAGGAAAGTTCTGCCATTGCGAGGAGGAACGACGAAGCAATCCCGAGGAAAAGTTCTGTCATTGCGAGGAGGAACGACGAAGCAATCCCGAGGATTGGCGATAATATTCATGGGATTGCTTCGCTTCGCTCGCAATGACAGGGAATATTCAGGGGAGCGCTTCGCTCCTTTCTCGCAAAGACAGCGAAATTTATGTATTTCGTAATTCAAGATAATTTCATATAAATTTTATGAATTTAAAATCAAAAATTGAAAGTATTTTGTTTGTCGCTAATAAGCCGTTATCTGTCGGGAAAATTGCTCAATTTGTCGAGGCTGACAAAAAAAGCGTTAAACAGGCCTTAAGCGAACTTGTTGAGGAATACAAAGAAAAAAATAAAGGAATTATTATAGTAAAAAATTTAATTAGTTATCAAATGACAACTAATCCGATTAACGCGAATATAATCAAAAAATTTTTGAAAGATGAGATTTCCGGGGAATTAACTCAGCCAGCGTTGGAAACGTTAACTATCATTGCTTATCGCGGACCAATATCTAAACCAGAGTTAGAACAAATCAGGGGGGTTAATTGCGGATTGATTTTGAGAAATTTGAGAATTAGAGGTTTGATACAGCAAAGTCAAGGAAAAGATTTAAAAAAGAAAATAGGGAGCAAAGAGAACAATTTTTTACCAAATTTTTTACCAGAAGATTTATATTATAATATCAGCTTTGATTTTTTGAAGTTTTTAGGAATAGCCTCTGTTGAAGAATTGCCTGAATTTGAAAAATTAAGCAAACAAGAAATTTTTCAGGAATAATTTTTATAATATTGTTAAAATCTCCCTTTAAAAAAGGGGGTTTGGGGATTTTATAAATAATTTTGAATATGGGTTCCTCCCCTATTTAGGGGAGGTTAGGTGGGGTAAAAATTAAATAATACCCCCTCTGTCTCCCCCCCCTACAAGGGGGAGAAACGAGAATATTGGGTTCCTCCCCCTACATTAGGGGCTTAGGGGATTTTATAATCTAAAAATCATCCAACCTCCTTTACTAAAGGAGGAATAGAAGAAGGATTTTTAAATTTTATGCCTATAACTTTAATTTTAATTTTATCGCTTAATATTATTTATCCGATGATTAATACTGATTTGCCTAATAGTAATTTAAATAGGTATGCGCCTAAAAAAATTGTTAATAATAGTTTAGGAATATTAACAACGGCTAAAAGCGTTTTAGCGGTTGATGGAAAAAGCAAAAAAATATTATTCACGAAAAACAAAGATAGAATTTTACCCATTGCCAGTATTACCAAGCTGATGTCTGTTTTAATTTTATTAGATCATAATATTGATTGGAACCAGGAAGTTATTATAAAAAAAGAAGATAGACGGGAAGGGGGAAGAGTTTATCTTGGTTATGGAGAAAAAGTTACTGTTAGGGATTTATTAAATTTAGCTTTAGTTGCTTCAGATAATCAAGCAATTATTTCTTTAGTGAGAGCTAGCAATCTAAGCGAAGACGATTTTGTTAAATTAATGAATGTAAAAGCAAAAAAATTAAGGATGGAAAAAACAAAATTTTTTGATCCAACAGGTCTTGATCCTAGAAATGTTTCAACAGCCGAAGATTTGATGAAATTAGGAGCGGAAATTTTTAATCATAATAATATTGTTAAGATTTTAAGCAAAAGAGAATATTCTTTTAAGGATGTTAAGACAACCCGAGCTCATCATATTTTTTCTACGGATAGACTTTTAGGTAGTTTTTTGTCGGATAAAAAAGCAAAGTATTTTTTGCAATCAGGAAAAACAGGGCATTTAGACGAAGCAGGATATTGTTTTTTCTGCGAAGCAGAAAATAATAAAGGAAACAAAATTTTTCTTGTGATTTTAGGAAGTAAAACAAATCAGGGCCGTTTTCAAGAAGCAAAAGGGTTAATCAATTGGATTTTTACAAATTGGGAGTGGGATAATTCAGGCAATTATGAAAAAAAATAAATTTATGTTATATTAAAGAGAGATTGATTTTTTTAATTATAAAATTTATGAAAAAAAAACAAAATAAAATGCCTGAGGAGGCGTTTAATAACGAAGAAAAAAATTTAGAAGAAAGAGGAGAAAATAATTTTTTACAAACATTGCAATTTAAAATCTTAGCTTTTGTGGGAGTTTTTTTAATTATTTTAATTGCAAGTGTTGGAATATATAATATTTTAGAATTTACAAAAAATAAAGAAAATCAAAAAAATTTAGCGGTAAAACAAGAAACGCAAATAGTTGATAAAGAAAAGCAAAAAAAGGAAAATATAATTAATAAAAATTTTGATAAAAGTAAAAAGTTATTTAGTTTTTCTTTAGTCAAACCAGTTTTCGCTAGATACTCTGAAATAAAAACAAATGTAAAACCTTCTTTAATTGGTGAAAAAATAAAAGCTAATGAATTAACCAATATTAAGGATTTTAAATCTTCTGATATTGAATTTAGCGAAAAACAAAAAAAAGCGTTAGAGGATATTGGTTTTTTCTTAACTAAAAATAATTATATTAAAGAGCAAAAATGGGGCAACGACGATTTTGTAGATACTTATCAACATTTTAAAGGCAGTGAAAACAAATATTATCGCGAGCCGGATGACACTCTTTTTATTACAAGTGATGTGGCATTGCATCTTTATCATATTTTGATTGATCGTAGTTTTCAAAAAATTGAAGAAGATAAATTTCAGCCAATGTTAAAAGAAATTACAAAAGCGCTATTTAAAGATTCAGTTAATAATTATAATAATGCGGATAATCAAGTTATTAAAGATTCATATAAACGGTTGTCTGTTTATTATTTAATTCCTTTAGTTATTCTTGATTCCGCGAATAATAAAAAAATTAAATTAAATCCAAGCGACTTTGAAACTTACGCGAAATATATTGAAGCAGAAGAAATGCAAAATAAAAAATTAAGCCAAGCTAAACTAAGTTTTTCTTTGCAATCAAAAAAGTACAATGGAATAGAATTAAGCAACGAGATATATGATCTAGCTAAAAAAGAGCTTAATCTGATCAGTAACGCGAAAGGGGTTAAATTTTCCCCATTATTTACTCCATTAAGGCCATATTTTAAAAACGATTATTCGCAATTTAAACCGCGTTCCCATTATACGAAAAATAATATTTTAAAAAGTTATTTTATAGCAATGATGTGGTATGGCCGGATGGGTTTTTCTTTAGACAGTAATGAATTAACAAGAGATGCTATTATAATGACAGGCCAAATCAATAATTTAAAAACTGACAGTGGCGCAAAAGTTGCGCAAATTTGGTCAAATATGGCAGCAGTGATTGAATTTTTTGTTGGAGAAGTTGATGACTTAACGCCTTATCAATATACGGGTTTAATCAAGAAAAAATACGGAAATGATATAACTAATGGTGAATTAG
>JAACEG010000055.1 GCA_011682665.1 Lysobacteraceae bacterium | reverse complement strand
TCTAATCTTTTAAACAGGTTTAAATTTATTGATGGAAAATTCATAGATTTTGTCAGTTAAATTTAATTTTAAAAAAATAACCTTTTCTATATTTATTTTTATAATTTTAATAATTTTTTATTCTACTTTATTTTTTTTAAAATAATTTTCAACATCTTTAGCAAACTTTATGTTCATTTCTCCAACCATTAAACCAAAGATCAACGGCAAATAAATAAAAATATCTTCTTTTGTATCTGAATCTACATCTATATTAAATAATTTTTCTAAATTATTGTCTCTATCAATTATTATTTCATTAAGTAACGAATCTGGTAATTTATGAATAGCAAAACCAACCATCGCGCCTCCAACACCACCACTATTTTGTGCATGCATTAAAGCGAGCTTCATCGTTTCATCTATTTCAGAAAATCTATCGGCGTAATCTTCAATTTTTAAATTTAACGGGGATTTGAAGAAAGAAGAAAATCGTTGAAATAAATCTTTCAGATGCATGTCATTAGAATATTTCCCCGAACTATGAATTGTATAAATAAAGAAAAAAAACAATTCATAGAGAATATTATTTATTGCTCTATTGGAAAGTTTTATATTGTCTACATTCCCAAAAAACTCTTCAAGAGGAAAAAATAATTCTTCAAATTTTTTATACAAAAAATCATTAACTTTAATAAAATCAATTGTTCCAATATTATGCCCCCTTTTTGTAATTTCTTCTCCACAATTTACGCAGAATTTATCTGATTTGGGTATTACAAAACCGCATTGACTACAATGTTTTTGTCCGCTATCTTTTTTATCAATTTTACCCGAAAAAACGCTTTCTACAAGCCGAGAATCAATCTTGTCTTCAAGAATAGCTTTCGCTAATTCTGGATCATCGTTTAACTTTTCTAGAATAGGAGAAACATCTTCAAATAATTTTTTGTATTTATCTAATTCATCACCTTGAGATTTAAATTTTTTTTCTAGCTTTTGATATTGTTCTTCTAAAACAATATTTTTATTTTCATCTGCCATAAAAATTCATATTGTTAAATATATTTTTAAAATTAATTTTTAATCAAAATATTAATTAATAAAGAAACTAACACAGCAACAATTATTGGAGCCAAAACTGACCAGATAAATCTTGATGCCCAACCATTTCTTCTATCAAGTTTATGTTGTCTTTTTAAATTTAAAATTTTATCATATTTTTTAATTTCTATCATTTCATGTTCTAAAATAAAAGCATCAGGTTCGCTATATTCCTCTCTTAGTATATATTCAATTTTATTTAATCTTTTTTGATCTTCTATTATTTCTTTTTCAATTGACTTTATGGTATGCAATTTAAATTTTGTAAAAAAATTTTTCATTTTTGAAAATTAATAAATTTTTCTAATAAACTCGCCTTAATATGGCAACAAAATCGCTTAAACGCGGATAATTATCCGCGTAACCAACGCAGGGATTTGGATTTTCAAATTTCCAATGATCCTTAGACCAAATTACATTCTCAGTAATTGCCCGCTTGCAATCTAAATACACAATCTCAGCTTTAATATCATCAAATTGATTATCTTGATCTATTTGACAAACAACTGCATATTTTTTACTAACTCCACTACCAACAATAATCCAATCGCCTTTTTAAACTTCTTGTTTCTTAATTATTTTTTGCATAAAACTATTTTTATATTTCTTGGTTCATTATCTATAATAATAACATAAGTTCGTTCATAGAATAAATAAAACGCTAAAATTACAAAAAATTTTATTTATAATTTTTTCCAAATTTAACAACTACCCCAATTAAAAATCCGATTACTAAAATATCAATAATTCCCCATAAAGTTTTATCTCCTAAGTGAATCGGAATAATTGGATTAAAAAGAATCGCGATGCCTACTAAAATCCAAAACCAATAATCTACTTTTTTAACTTCTATATAAATGTAATGAGCATAATAAATCATTACTCCCGTCACAATAAACTTCATAAAAGTGTAATAACCATAAGAATGCCAATCAATAAAAGTCAAAAGCAAAGAAATTATTGCCACAATAGCGGGAATTTTTGAAAATTTTATTTTTTTTAAATTATCCATAATCATGTTATTATTTGCTACATTATCACAAATTTATCAATAAATCAAGGCAAAAAGCTCTAAAAACTACAAAAAATTTTGTACTATCAATATCTTTTCTAATATTAACTACATAAATATAATGAGTCGTTTTTAAGCTTGCGCAACTTTTCAACTATTTTTACTTCGTTCCAATTTTAAAAACTTGCTTAATTTGCCTTAATGCTTCTTCGGCTGAAAATTTCAATGGAATTAATAATCTTTTTGTTGAAAAACGTTTTTTCATATAATAATTTTTTAAAACATGCCAGCCGAACCGCTGAAATTTTTATTTACTTTAGTATCTCAATTTTACATGCTTCTCCTTTAAATAAACCACCCATAGTAAAATGTATAAAAAATATATTCCATTCCGTTCCGTCTGCCATCATCACCGACTTTTCATTCACAAATTTTTCACCAAAATAATTTTCTTTAGTTTCATCGTATTGAATTAAAAGCCAACAATTGTCTCCATAGATATTATGATATTCTATAGAACATTTATTGTCATTTTGTTTAAATGTTTTCAAATCTGGTTCATAAATTGCAGTTCCAGTAATTATCCTTCCATCCCTTGTCCCATATTGCATAAAAAGAACATTAAAAGGAAAAACATTCAATTCTGACCTTTCCTTTATTTTTAAAGGATGAGGTACAAATCCAAATAATACTCCTCGTTTTAAATTATTTTTAAAGCTCATATTTTTGATTTTTGACTTGGAATCGAAGATCCCATAGCAAAATATGGAATATGCCGAAATTTTCCATTTTCATCCTTATAATCAGAAATTGGCTTCCAAAGCAATCTTCCATCAGGAAATCCAATTATAACAGGATTAAGTTCATTCGCTCTTCCTGATGATAAATCGCAATAACAAACTACAGGGACTTTTCCATTAAATTTTTCATTTATAAAGCCATGATAATAACCGCATTTTTCACACTTTTTAATTTTTTTTGAGATAATGTTCATTTTAGTAATTATTAAATAATTAAAAAAACTTTCCCAAAAAGAGAAAGTTTAAAAAATATTTTTTATCTTCCCCTTTCGGGCTTAGAATTAGCACCTTCCGAAAATAATTTTCGGGGTTGCTGGCAGGTCATTGGGCTAAGTCCCTTACTGCACTCTTGATAAATTAAATTGTATAATTGTATTATATCATCTAAATAAATTCTGTCAATAGTCATTTGAATTGTTATTCATTTTCTATCAACATAATATCATATTAAACAAAAAAATCAATAACAATGCGGTTATTATTTTAAAATATTAAATGTTTATTTTTTATATTGAAACAAATTGTTAATTTGCTATACTGAAATTATAGTAAAATATTAATTTTTAATTTTATGGATCAAGCTATCAAAATTACTGCTCCAAGAGGTATTGTTATTAAGCAAAAAGTTAGATTTGGCAAGCCTTGTATCAAAGGCACAAGAATTGCCATAACTGATATTCTCTATCTTTTGCAAAGCGGTTATAATTTAACGGATATTCCAAAACAATATCCTAATATTACTATTGCTGACGCTAAAATTGCTTTAAGATATGCTGCTTAAGTTTTAGGCAAAGAAGAGATTTTAGAAATAAAATCTAATTAGAAATTTTTTATGCTTAAAATATTCGCTGATGAATGTATTAACTGGGATATTGTCTTCTCTCTGCGCCAAAGCGGTTTTGACATAGTTACTGTTAGAGACGCAAAATTAACGGCTCTGACGATGAAACAATTTTTAAATTCGCTTATGAAAATAAAAAAATATTATTGACTTATGACAGAGGATTTGGAGATATTTTTCGTTTTAATATATCTAAAAGCAATGGTGTTATAATTGTTTTAACAAGCAAAATGAAAAAAAATGAAATTGTTAATATTATTTTGAGTTTTATATCCACTATAAATAAACAAGCCGATTTGCGCGGCAAATTAGTTATTATTGGAAAAAATAAAATTAGAGTTACTCAAAGATAAAAAATTTTATTAAAAATAATCAAACACCGAACAATCGGTGTTTTTATTTTTCTATAAATTTTAATCCTTGATTTTTAATTTTCTATTATAAGCCATTATTATTTTTTTGCTTGCGGAAGTTTATTCAGATGATATAATTTTAGAAAAGACTTTATTTTTTAAAAATCATTTTTATATGCAAAAAAAGACTAAAAAATTAGAATTAAAAAATTAGAATTAATCGCGCCAGCCGGCAGTTTTGAAAAAGCAAAACATGCTTTGGAATTTGGCGCAGACGCAATTTATCTTGGTATTCCTGAATTTTCTTTACGTTCAGGCGTAAATAATTTTTCAGAAGACGAAATTAAAAACATTATTGAATACGCGCATAAAAGAAATAAAAAGGTTTATATTACAGTCAATATTTTCGCGCATAATCGTCATTTAAAGCCAATTATTAAATTTTTCAAAAAAATAAATGATTGGAAACCTAACGAAATAACAATTTCCGATCCAGGAGTTATTGCTTTGGCAAAAAAATATTGTCCTAAAATTCCCATTAGCCTTAGCACGCAAGAAAATTGCACTAATCTAGAAAGCGCTAAATTCTGGTTCAAACAAGGAGTAAAAAAAATAATTTTAGCGCGCGAACTTTCCTTGCAAGAAATCGCGGAAATACACAAAAAAATTCCAAAATTAAAATTAGAATATTTTGTTCATGGCGCAATGTGCATGAGTTATTCTGGACGATGTCTTTTAAGCTCATATCTTGCGGGACGTAGCGCTAATTTAGGCGATTGTGTTCAGCCCTGCCGCTGGAAATATAAAATTAGTCAAAAATCCATAAACTCAAAAATTAAAAGCCAAAATGATAATTTTTTCATCAAACCAAAAGGATATAATGGAGAAGCTTTGAGGATAGAAGAAGATACGCAAGGAAGCTATATTTTAAACTCTAAAGATCTTTGTTTAATAAAATATCTTGATGAATTAAAAAAAGCTGGAATAACTTCTTTCAAAATTGAAGGTAGAAATAAAAGTATTTTTTATGTTTCTTTTGTGTCAAAAATTTATTCCCAAGCTTTAAAATCAAAATTAAAAAAAGATGAAAGAAAAAAAGAATTAAATAGATTGTTTAAACAATTACAAACCTTAACACATCGTGGCTATATAACTGGTTTTTTATTTGGGAGAGAAAACGCTCAACAAAATTATAAAGAATCTCACAAGATAACAAATTATCAATTTGTCGGCGAAGTAATCAGATCAGTAAAAAATAAAAAATGGAAAATTTATTTAAAAGTTCATAATGTTATTTTCTTAAATGACAATTTGGAAATTATCCAACCAAAATCCAAAACAGTAAAATTAAAAGTAAAAAAAATGTATGAAGAAAATGGAGATAAAATAAAAGAAGCGCACGGTGGGCAAAATAAAATTATTATTATAGAAACAAAAAATAAGATTGAAAAAATGTCAGTGATAAGAAAAAAGATAAAAAAATAATTTTATGGAAAAATTTTTAAAATATAAAATAGATTATTTTTTGATTTTCTTTTTTGCTTTTCTGTTTTTTCTTTTTTTGCAGTCAGCGCCTGTTTTCCCTGATCCAGACGGATTTTATCATGCCAAAATGGCGGAAATTATGAGCAAACAAGGAATTGTCCAAAATTTTCCTTATTTGCAATTTACAACTTTAAAAGACAGCTATATTGACCAGCATTTTTTATATCATTTATTTTTAATTCCATCTATATTTTTCCCAAATCAATTAATTGGTATAAAATTTTTGCAAACTTTAATCAACGCAATTTTTGTTTTGATTTTTTATTGGCTACTAAAAAAAGAGAAAATAAAAGCGCCCCTGCTTTGGGTAATGATTTTGATAACTAGCTCTCCTTTTATTTTTCGCATCTCTTTAATTAAAGCAAACTCTTTGTCTTTAATTTTTTTATTTTTAGGCCTTTATTTTATTTTCAATAAAAAATATTTACCTTTATTTATATTAAGTTATTTTTACGTTTTAGCTTATGGAGGCTGGCCCTTAATCATAATAGTAGCTTTT
>JAACEG010000054.1 GCA_011682665.1 Lysobacteraceae bacterium | reverse complement strand
GTTATTTTAATTTTAAGAAGACATTGGTTTATTTTTTTTAAATCATTTTTTGTTTTCTTAATAGCTATTCCCGCGCCAATTATATTTTATATCTTTATAAATTCTCTTTGCTCTGATTTATTTAATTATTTCATTTTTAAAATAATTTTCTTTCTTTTCTTAAGCTCTTATTATTTAAGCATTTGGCTTTTTCTTTTTTCAAGCTTTGTTGATTATTATTTAGATGTCTGGATAGTAACAAACCAAAGAATTTTGAATATAGAACAAAAAGCTTTATTTTCACGCGTAGTTTCTGAACAAAAGATAGAGCGTATTCAAGATATAACCTCTGAAGTTCATGGGATACTTCCAACCTTCCTAGATTATGGAGATGTGCATATTCAAAATGCTGGAGCCTTAGAAAAATTCATTTTTAAAGAAATTCCAAGACCGGCTAGTATTCGTAAAAAAATATTAACATTTATTAAACAACGTAAAAAATTCAAAAAAATTTTAGAGAAAAAAGATAAAATCAAAATTTAATTTTAAATATTAAATCAAAAAGGAAACCAATCTCAATTATTTCTCCCTAAAATCACAAATCTTGTTAAAATCGCAATATTGGCATAGTCTTCCAGGTTTGGGGGTAAAATCATTTTGTTTTATTTTTTCAATTGTTTTAATAATGTTTTCTTTTATTTTTTCTAATTCTTTTTCTGTCCCTAAAAATTCTATTTCGCTGTTATTTTCTAAATAATAATAACTTAGCATCTTTACTGGTTTTTTCAACAACTTTCCATCACTAAAAACCAGCTGATATATTAAGAGCTGTTTCTTTTCCTTAAAAGAAAGTTTTTCTTTTGGTTTTCCTGTTTTATAATCAATAATTTTTACGCCGTCTTGAAATTCATCAATTCTATCAACCTTCCCCTTTAGATTAAAAGTACCTCCCATAGAAATTTTATATTTAAAATCCTTTTCTAAAAAAAGCGGTTTTATAATTTTATCTTTATACTTGATATAAAAATTTTTTAAAATTTCTTTTCCTTTTTTAAAATACTCTTCTTTATTTTTTTTGTTTTCATACCAATCATCAATCCATAAATTCTTATAAATATCAAACATTTCCTTTAGACTTATTACTTCTCCAAATTTTTTTATTATTTTATCATTTTGCGCGAAAAGATCCGATTGTTTGCTTTTCGATTTAGATAAAAAAAGTTCAATTGTTTCCTGCAAAACAGAATGCATTGTTTTTCCAAAACTAAATTGTCCCTTTTCTTTTTTGGGAATATTTAAAACAAAAGCAAGATAATATTGATAAGGGCAATTATCATAAGCCTCTAATTTTGAAAATGAAAAATAAGCAGGTAAAGAATATTTTATTTTTTCGTCTTTAATATTATTATTTATTTTAGGGACAAATGAATTTAATTTAAAATCTGTTTTAACTTTTTTAGCTTGTTCTTTTTTTATAATTTCTAATTCAATTAAAAATCTTGACGGCTTCTTTTTTGCAACACCGCCATAATCTTCTCCCCAAGTAAAAAATAAACCCTTTTTAGCTCTTGTCATTGCAACATAAAAAAGCCTTCTTTCCTCTTCTATATGGATATCGCCTTCCGGCAAAGTTTCTTTAACCAAATCATCTGGCAAGGCAATTGGCTCTTTTCTTCCAATGCTTGGAAATCTCTTATCAACTAAGTTTACTATAAAAACATATTTAAATTCTAACCCTTTTGCGGAATGAACTGTTAAAATTTTAACTGCTTCCGGACCCGCTTCATAATCCTGCGCAAGCCCTCCTTGTTCCCCTGATTCTATTTCCATTTCTAACTCATCTAAAAAATTCCGCACCTTTTTATCATTAGAATTTTGCTCATAAGTCTTAATTTTTTTATAAAACTGATTCAAATAGCTAAATTCCTCTCTGGCTTTTTGTTCATTTAATTCCGCTAAATATTTTAAATATCCTGAATCTTCTAAAAATTTTAAGACAACTTCTCCAATACTTTTTTCTCGCGCTAAATTGGTATGATTTTCAACTAATCTTAAAACTCTATTTATTTTATCTAAAGTTTCTTGCGAAAAATTAAATCTTTCAGCTTGCTTTAATATTTCATATAGAGAAACAGACTTTCTTTTTGCCCAATAATTTAAGTTACTAAGTTCTATTGAAGAAAAATCAAAAAAGGATAAAGACAAAATTCTAAAAACGGCTGCTGATTCATGATAATCATCTAATAATTTCAAATAAGATATTATATCTAATATTATTGGTTTAGAATAGAGTCCTTGCGAAGCTAAAAAAACATAGGGAATTTCAGATTTCTCTAATAAAAACATAAAAGCATTCGCCATATTGTTTGACCTAATCAAAATCGCGAAATCATTCCAAGCGGATTTTTTATCGCTATTTTTTATCTGAACAATTTTTTTGATCACCTTTTCATTTTCATCTTCAAGACTTTCTCCTCTTATACATTCAATTTTTCCATCACCTTTATTATTGGCAACTAATTTTTTATTTAATTTTTCTTTCAATTGCGCTTCTAAACGATTAGGGTTATTCAATTTAATAAATTTATAAGAAATGTCCAATATATTTTGTTTATTACGATAATTGTTAATTAAAACAACATTTTTACTTTTTGGATAATCTTTTTTAAATTGCAAAATATTGCTCATTGACGCTCCCCTGAAGCGAAAAATTGATTGATCATCGTCGCCGACGACTGTTAAATTATTTCTCGGACTTGCTAAATTCTTTATTAATTCATATTGCGCCCAATTAGTATCTTGAAATTCATCAACTAAAATATATTTGAATTGCTCTCTATATTTTTTTAAAATTCCTTGCCGTTTTTGAAATAATTTTAAAGTATAATTGATCAAATCCCCAAAGTCTAAATAATTATTTTCTAAAAGCAATTGCTGATAAATATGATATGCCTCTGCAACTTCATTTATTTTAATAATCTCTTGCTCCGCGATCCTATCTACCTCGCTTTTATTCTTTGATTTTTTTGCATTAAGAGCCCCTGATTCCATTCTATCTAAATTTATTTTTAAATTTTCAGCATACTCTAAATATTCTTCTGGACTTATAACTTCATCTTTGGCGCGGGAAAAATGCCTTAAAAGCGAATGAATAAATTTTGTAGGGTTTCCCAAAGGTTTATAATAATTAAGATTGAATTTATCCAAATTTTTTTTAATCAACATCCATTGCCCTGACGAATCTAACAATTTAAAATCAATTGGCAAACCAATATCTAATCCGTTCTCCTTCAAAATTTTTTCGCAAAAAGAGTGAAAAGTTGAAACCCATAAATCTAAATATCCGATTGGTAAAAGACTGCTAATCCTTTCTTCCATTTCTCCAGCTGCTTTTTCCGCAAAAGTTAAGGCCAAGATTTCATCTGTTTTTGCAAATCCTTGTTCAATCAACCAAGCGACTTTTTGAGTAATAACTGTTGTTTTGCCTGTCCCCGCTCCGGCAATAATTAAAAGAGGCCCCTTTTTATAAGTGACGGCTTCTAATTGTTCTTTATTTAATTTTTCCATTAAATTTTCCATACTTTTATTTTACAGTTTATATTTAATTTTGTAAAACAAAAAAATAAAAAATATTATTATATAGAAATGTTTGCTGATTTTATAAATTTTAAATTTAATGGTAAATCTTTTTTAAAAAATTAAATATTAAATAAAAATCTATATTATAATATATTTTTTTCAATTTTTTCAATTAAACCATCCTTAATCCAAATAATCCTATCAACGTATTTACGATCATCTGGATCGTGTGTCACCATAACAATTGTTTGTCCTAATTCTTTATTTAATTTTTTACGATTATTTTTTTATTTCTATATTTACTTTATCGCCTTCTTTTAATTTATAATTTCCTTTAACAACAATTTCTTCGCCTTCAACCAGTCCTTCAATAATTTTTAACTCTCCATCATTAGCAATCTCGGTTTTAACATTTTTAATTTTTATAATGGAATTTTTATCAACCGAATAAACTTTTTTAATTCCGTTCTCAATAAATACGGCTGATTTTGGAATTACTAAAATATTTTTTTGTTTAGCGGTAATAATATTTATTTGAGCTACCATGCCGGCTTTAATTTTTTTATCCTTATTATCTAATTGAATTTTGATAGGAAATTTTTTGCTTATTGCGTCAGCCATTGAACCAACATAATAAATTTGACCATTAAATTTATCATTAGGATAAGCTGCTAGGGCAATTTTTGCATCTTGCCCGACAGACACTTGCCCAATATCAAATTCAGTTAAAGATAATTCTATTTTTATGCCACTGATATTACAATACTGGCTATTGGTTTTCCAGCAATTGCCATTTCTCCGCTGTCAATAAATATTTGATTAAGCGTTCCAGAAATTGGAGAAATAATAGTAGTATTATTAAGTTGAGCTTGAATGGAATTCAGCTGACCTTGAGCAGCGGAAATTTGCAATTTAGATCTGTTGTTCGCGCTTTTTAAATTGATTTGAGTTGTTTCTAATTGTTTTTCCGCCATGTCTATTTGTGTTTTACCTTGGCTTTTAGCTAAAATTAATGCTTGTTCTGCTATTTCTAAATTACTTTTAGCGGCATCATAAGCGGATTGCGTATTGTCATAGCTAGATGTATCAGCTAATTTAGTATTGATAATAGCTTGCTCATTGGCTTGTAAAGCGCTAATAGCTGTATTAATGCTAGTTAAATTAGTATTAATTGAGGTTTTTAAAGTGGACAGATTAGTAGCGGTAAAACCGCCGCATGTTATAGTATTATCTAATAAAATATTGGTTTGATCTAATGTTTGTTTTATTAAATTTAAAAAATTATTCATATTACTTGCCGTATTGTCTATCTCGCTAAAAGAGGAATTTGCGGTTAAATTGTCATAATTATTTTTAACTATTTCATAATCATTTTTAGATTGAAGAAATAAACTT